>NZ_JBGMEK010000009.1:0-109997 GCF_041447265.1 Microbulbifer epialgicus | reverse complement strand
AGCGGATTGTGAGTTAGAGACATACGATCGCTTGCGGTGTATTACTACAGATTGTTTTACCGAAGCCTGCCATGGACGGCAGGAATGCAAAAAATGCATGGAGCAATTTTTTGCCTTATTTGGGGTTATCGCCGGTCAACAGACCGAGGCAAACAGCGATAACACGGCAGGCCAAGCAAATTGCTTATAAGACCAATGCCAACCCAAGCCAGTTTGCCTGACGACAATAGAGTTGTGGAACCACCTGATCCCTTGCCGAACTCAGAAGTGAAACGCAACATCGCCGATGGTAGTGTGGGGCTTCCCCATGTGAGAGTAGGTCATCGTCAGGCTTCTAATCCGAAAGGGCCACCCATTGGGTGGCCTTTTTTTATGCGTAAAAAAATACCAGTGAAGAGAAGTAAAAGAAGAGAAGTAAAAAGCTAGAAATCAAAAATAAAAAGAAGAGGAGGAAGAGAAAAATAAAACAAAAAGTTAGACAGTGAAAAACCGAACAGAAATTAATACTCCAGCCAAGTTTTTACTCTCAACAATCCTGCTGAAAAAATAAAAAGGAAAGGCTTCTACCACCGTCTTTTCTCCCGAAAAAATAATTCGCCCCTCTATTTTTTACTGTGATTTTTTCTTGAAGGGTATTCCCAAATAATTTTCCGCAGTGCTACTAGTACTCTTCACGATAAAATTTTCCGAATTACTACTGGGTCAGAAGGAAAGAATACACTGCACTCGAGACTCGCTGTGAATACATCCCTGTAAGCTCGTAATCGGCATCCATGCCCCATACGGTCCCTAGCGCAGTGTATTCTTTCCTTCCCTCTTTTTAGTAAGAAACCCTCTCTGCTGTAAAAAAGAGCACTAACAGCGATAAAAGTGACACAAAAATACCAACGAAAAAGCCGGTGATTTTTTATGCGCTCGCGCAATGTCACACAACTGTAAGGCTGGCAGCGGATATACCACAGTTATACACAAGTCTATCCAGCCATTCTGTTAATAACGGCCGGCCTGTGGAAATCCCCTAAAAATCAGTGGTGTTTTTTTACCCATTAAAAAGCCCCCTACGGAAACTGGGACCTGAAAGTGGATATCCCGGAGTTATGCACAGGTCTATCCATGGTTTCTGTTGGTAACAATCTTTTCAATCCCTTGTCATCACTTATAAACAATAAGCTGCTTAGGGAGTTGTAGGTAAATTACTGGGGTTGGTGCGGAAGTAGAGGAGTGGAAGAAACATAGAGGGCAATAAAAAAGCCTCACATGGTGAGGCTTTAGGGTTAGAGTTCCATCTACTCTTGCCTTATTGGTGCATAGTTATTGTTCGTACGCATTATCTGGAACCAGATCATAATTCATCTCTTTTAGGCTGAGTTCATCAAGCGGCACCAGTTGGGCGGGTAAGGAGAATCTGCGTAATGGTTTATCTCCAGCCCAGTCTAAGATCTCAATTATCTCTGCATTCTCTTGCAGCTCACGTACCAAGCTTTTCAGAGCAACCGTGTTAGCTACAGAAAGAGATTGATAGTCATGCTGCCCTTCCAGCTTGACGAAGCGGGACTCCTTATCAGCCTCCTCAATACGCAACCAGGCAGCCCCTTTGTCGACAGCTGACTCACCTAGGATCATAGGACCAAGTGGATCTTCATTGACCGTGGTTAAGCTTGTATTTAGCGGAGAGAGTAATGTGCCAACCCAAACCCAGCCAGAAAGACTTATGCGACTTAGCTGCCACTCGCACAGCCAGACAGTTTGATCATCATCAATCCGAAACTCGCGGTATTCTCGCTGCCCGAGGTAGCTATCAAAACTAACCTGTTCATCTGGGTTGTCCCTACGGAAGCTGTGTAGCTGCTGAGTCATTTCATAATTGACTTCCCAGTGCTTCCTCAGACGCCACTGCATGGGGTATTGGCCCCACTCGACGATGTACTCCTCCCGCTCTCGAACAGTTTCCACTACTCGCCAGAAAGCTCCATCAATCAATATACAGGTATCGCCGATTTTGCAGCCTGGAGCGATGATGCTGCACTCTGGTGAAGCCTCTGAAGCACTAACAACATGCTCTGAGCGGCCTTCGATTACATCGTACCAGGGGAATCCGTGGCGCAAGGGAGGAGGGAAGGCCAGCGGCGGCCGGCCACCAAGTAGGCGACGAAAAAGTACTGACTTCTCAATTTCCAGGTCTGAGAGAGTATAGCCTTCCTGTTGGGTGATCTGGCCCCAGGCAAAGGCGGCTCGGATTAGGTGTTTTTCACGGTCTGAAAAGCTCATGGATGCAGTCATGGGCAAGCTAAAACGGAAACCTTACCACTGTGGCGAGGAGGGTGCTAATGCAATTCATTGAAATGGGATGGTGAGGGACAGGTTTGCTTGGGGTTAGATACACTAGAGTAGTCGACAAATAGATCAGGAGAAACTGTCGTGGTATGGATGTGGAGGTTATTTATCGCTTGTGCCGTAATGGGTTTTCTTGTCTCTCATAGTGTTATGGCTGCCGAAGGAAAGGGTGAGGCTGAAGATTGCTATCTGGATGGATGGCAATACTCTTTGCAGTGCTCTCGGATCATAGTAGGGGAAGGGGATACACAGGTTAACCTGGCCGTAATGGTTTCTCCTGCATTGGATGAAAGCGGAGAAGAGCCTCTATATCTGCTGGCGGGAGGCCCTGGTCAGGCTGCGAGTGATCTTGCGATCCTGCTGAACAAGTTCCGTAAAATAAACCAAACACGTGCAGTTGTACTGGTGGATCGCCGCGGTGCGGGATTATCTCGTCCATTTAGCTGTGGTATTGATCGCAATACTCCGAATGATTTGGCAGTGATTTCGAAATCCCTGGCAGAATGCTATCTACAACAAGCGACATTTGCTAATTCACTCAGTAGCCGCCAGACCATTGAGGATCTTGAGTTGGTACGAACACATTTTGGCCACGAGAAGATTGCCTTATGGGGTGGCTCCTGGGGAACACGTACAGCTTTACTTTATCAGCAGTGGTATCCGGGCAGTCTAAGTGCCTTAGTGCTAGATGCGGTAGCGCCTATAGATACAAAGGTCTTTTTAGGAGCTTCAGCTGCAGAGCATGCACTGCAAATTTTGGTGAGAGACTGTCAAGCTGATCCAGCCTGCTCCCAGTTTGGTGATTGGCGAGAGATATTGAACCAACTACTAACTGACTGGGATAACTCTGTCGCGGAAAAATTTCCGGACCCAATCACAGGGAAAGTCTCCGAGCAGCCCATATCACTCTGGGCTTTACAGAGCATGCTCCGGGCGGCCTTGTACTCTCCCGAGGCGTCGGCACAATTGCCATTTGCAATCACTGAAGCTGGTTCAGGTAATTACTTACCATTGGCAGGTATTGCGGGGCTTTTTTCAGATATGACCACAGGAATGTCCCTCGGCCTGACTTTCTCTGTTGCCTGCTCAGAGGAGTTATACCGTATTAGTGAGGAAGAAGCTGCTACAGATATAGCTGATACCTTCGTCGGCAGCGCTTTTCTTGAAATGTTTTCTCGTGGTTGCGATGTATGGCCGGTGCCTAAAAGACCTTATAGCAAACCTGAAGCCCGTCACCATCCAGTATTGTTAATTTCGGGTGAAGCGGACCCGATCACACCGCCAAGTTATGCACAAAAGGATCTTGATTACCTCTCCAATAAGCAGCACCTGATAGTAATGGGAGGAGGACATATCAACTCTATCCGAGGTTGTATTCCGGAATTGATAGAGAAATTTCTTAAGGCGCCAGAAGAGGAGCTGGATCAAGCTTGTGTGGAAGATATTCACAGGCCGCCGTTCATGATTGGAGCTTATGGGCCAGAGTTGGACCGGAGGGGTGAACCTGGTTCCGCAGAAAACAAACAATGGGGGGAGCGGCAGTGATTAAAGTGAAATCGGTTTGTAAGCAGTTTTCGGGAACCCCTGTACTGAAGGACCTGAACTTTTCTATTGCCGATGGGCAGATAACAGCCTTACTCGGTGCCAATGGCACGGGCAAAACGACATGTCTCCGTATTATTACCGGTTTGCTTAAGGCGGATAGTGGTCATGCTTATATCGGTGGCCTGGAGGTTTCAAAGTATCCAAAGGAGGTACGTCGAAAGCTAGGTGTGGTTGGGGATCGGGAAGGACTCTATGAACGTCTTACTGTAGCAGAGTATTTGTCTTTTTTTGCCAGTGCCCAAGGGCTGGCCGGAGACAATTTGGAATATGCATTGCAATCTGTACGAGAAGAGCTAGAGCTATCCAAGCTTTGGAATCGTCGAACAAAAGGGTTTTCTCAAGGGGAGAGAATGAAGGTGTCTCTCGCTCGCGCGCTAGTACATCGCCCCTCTCATCTGATTTTGGACGAGCCCACCCGTGGTTTAGATGTGCTTGCTGCTCGGTTACTGCGTAGAACTCTTTTACGCTTGAGGGCAGAGGGTACTGCGATTTTATTTTCGAGCCATATTATGGCTGAGGTTGTAGAGCTATCTGATACTGTTTTGATCATGGCAAATGGCACTATTGTCGATAGTGGGACGCCAGATGAACTTAATACACGCTCTGGTAGCAACAACCTTGAAGATAGTTTCGTGAAGCTTGCTTATGGCCAACAGGTAGGGAAAAGCCAGCAAGGAGAAGTAGCATGAGTATTGTCGATAATATTTTTTCACAGCAATTCCGGGCACTGGCTATAAAGGAGTTTCGTGAAGTTTGGCGTGATCGGCGGGCTTTAATGATTGCATTGGGTTTTACCCTTTTATTTCCAGCAATAATGATTGGAAGTGGTGCCTTATCTTTTAAGGTAGTGTCCGAAACCAATTTAAATATTGCCGTTATAGGTAGTGACTATGCCCCTTTATTAGAGAAGCAATTGCATGGAAGCGGCTTTCAGATTGACCAGTTGAGGGAGGGGATTCCACGTGAACTTCTTGAGGACAAATATGATGCGGTCTTACAAATAGGCAAGGAATTTGAGTCAGACTATCATCGCCTCCTGTCTCCCAAGATCTATTTGTATATTGATGGTTCAAGCAAATCTGGTGGGCGGGGTATACAGCTTATTCAGGAGCGCCTGGGCACACTGCAAAAAACAATTATGCAGCAGCGTTTATCCGCACGTGGTATTGCTCCCCAGATTCTGGCTCCCTGGCAGTTACAGGTAAGGGATGTCAGTACTCCGTCCAGCCGGGGTTTAGCGATCTTAGGAATTATGGTGCCGGTATTATTGATTATGGCATTGATGGTATGCAGCTCAGCTCCATCTATCGATACCTCTGCGGGAGAGCGGGAGCGCATGAGTATCGAAACCTTATTGCAACAACCCTTAACTGGCCGGCAGATTATTGTGGCGAAAGTGCTCGCCGTAACCAGTATCGGTTGGTCTGGGTCACTTCTTTCGCTCGCAGTTTTAACGCTATCTTTTGCTCTTTTGCCATTGGCAGAGATTGGAGTGCAGTTTTCTGCAGGAATTATCGAGTTGGTGGCTATGAGTTTATTGTTATTGCCACTGGCATTACTGGTTGCTGTTCTCCAGATTCTTTTGGCCCTGCGCTCCCAGTCCTTTAAAGATGCACAAATCCAATTGAGCATTCTGCAAGGATTACCTGTCGCATTGCTGATGATAGTAAATCTATCTGACATTAAATTGGACTCACCCACTTGGCAACTGATCCCCCTAATCGGGCAGCAGCAGTGGCTGAGTCTATTAATGGCGGGGGAGGCAATATCTGTATCCTTGGCTCTGGTTGGCTCCTTGGTCACCCTATCTTTGGTTGGGCTGTGTATATTAGTAGGTGCACGTGCGCTGAGTCGTGAGAGCTTGCTTGGGGCTAACTAGCTGATGAATTGAGAGTTGTATTGCATGAATGACTTCCGCGAGGGGCTGCTGAGTATTAATTTGCAGTCAATTGCTGATAACTATCTGGATCTTACCAGGCGGTTGGCTGATGGCACCCGCTGTGGGGCTGTGGTCAAGGCGGATGCCTATGGTCTGGGCATGACTCAGGTAGCGCCGACCCTCTTTCGGCAGGGCTGTCGCGACTTCTTCGTCGCGACCCAGGCGGAAGGAGAGCGCCTTCGCGGAGAACTGGGGGACGATGTCCGTATCGTTATTCTTACCGGGGTGCGCAATGGGGCCGAACTGGAATGTGCCCGCGCAGGATTGATACCAACACTGTTCACCCTGGAGCAACTGCGCAATTGGGTTGAAATATGTGCTCGTGCGGAATTGTCGGCACCTTGTGCGGTGAAAATGGATTCGGGTATGACTCGCCTGGGCCTCAGCGAGGAAGAATTTGAACTGCTACTGAGGGACCGGCAGTTACTCAATTCAGCGGATATACATATTCTTCTCAGTCATCTGGCCTGTGCGGATGAGCCTCTTCACCCACAAAATGATTATCAGTTACGCAGCTTTAAAGAAGCTGGTGAGAGGCTGCGTTCACTGTGTCCCGAGGTGCAGTTGAGCCTCGCAAATTCCTCAGGCATTTTCCTCGGTGAGGATTATCACTTCGATATTGCCCGCCCCGGTTCTGCTCTCTATGGGGTCAACCCGGTTCCCGGTACGCCCAATCTGATGCGGCCCACAGTAGCGCTCAGTCTGCCGATAGTGCAAAAGCGTTTTGTCAGTCGCGAACAGTCGGTTGGCTATGGAGCGACCCAACAGGCTGCAGCGGGAAGCTGGCTGGCAGTGGCCCGTGGCGGCTATGCCGACGGTATAATCCGGGCCCAGGGTGGGCGGGGGCGCGGCTGGGCCTGTGGTCGCTACCTGCCGATAATCGGTCGTATATCCATGGATTCCACTACTTTTGATATCTCCGCGTTATCTGACCAAGACCGTGAATCCCTTCAGTCGATTGAGATCCTCAATAAAGAGCTGACGGTGGATGAGGTGGCAGAGTACGCTGGCACTATTGGTTATGAGGTGCTGACTAGTCTCGGTCACCGCTATTTTCGTCGCTATATAAAAAGTTGATTACCTTGCAAGACACTATCGCAAAAAGCTCACTGGAACAGTTACGCCCGGTATTGGAATTACTGGCTGATGGTAACCTGCATTCTGGGGAATCTCTCGGTGCCGCTCTTGGTGTGAGCCGCGCTGCTGTGTGGAAGCAACTAAAAAAACTTGAGAATTATGGATTGGCTCTCGAGTCAGTCAAAGGCCGGGGCTACAGGCTGCCCGGTGGGCTGGATTTGCTCTCATCGGACAAGATAAATGAAAGGCTAAGTGAAAAATCCAAAGGGCATTTGCGAGAGCTGCTTCTGTTGAACGAGGTGGACTCCACAAATACCCAGCTCTTGGCCCGAATGGAGGAGGGGGATGGGCATGCCGTCGCCATGCTTGCGGAGCGCCAGAGTGCCGGCCGTGGACGCCGGGGGCGTAATTGGATCAGCCCTTATGGAACTGGAGTCAGCCTATCCGTGGGGTGGGAATTCAGTGGTGGAGTACAGAGCCTAGAAGGGCTAAGCCTCGCGGTGGGGGTGGCGTTGGCGAGGGCATTAGAGCGATTTTCGGTACCCGATGTCCGCTTGAAGTGGCCCAATGATATCTGGTGCCGTGGCAGTAAGCTTGCAGGGGTATTGCTTGAGCTAAAAGGGGACCTGACCGATCGCTGTGCTGTGGTTATTGGTATAGGGCTGAATAGTGGCCTGCGCATTGAAACCGCCACTAAAATTGATCAGCCTTGGGCGGACCTGCAGCAGGTTTGTCCGGGAATCCCGCGTAACCATTTGGTGGCAGCTATATTGGACGAGTTGCTGCTGTTACTGCACGAATATCCGCAAAGAGGATTTAGTGCTCACCGAGATGCCTGGACCAAGCTGGATCAGTTTGCTGGTCAGCCGGTAATCTTGCAGGCCGGTTCTCAGGTTTGGACCGGTATCGCTGCAGGGGTAGATGACAAAGGTGCCTTAATTTTAGATATGGATGGAGAGCTGAAACACTTCCACGGAGGGGAAATCTCTTTGCGGGGGCAGGTTTGATTCTCGAACTGGATATTGGCAACACCCGTGGTAAATGGCGCCTGCTAAACGAGGGGCAGGTGGATATGCGCGGCCACTTTGGTACCTCCGACTTGCGTGAAGGTCGCATGCCGGATGGTTGGGATAAGTTGAGCCTGGATTCGCATCCCCACAGAGTCCGCGTAGTTAATGTGGCTGGCCCCGTTGTTGCAGAGTCATTGGCAGAGCATGTGCGAGCGCTGTTTTCCCTAGAGGTGGAGTTCTCGCAGGTGCTTACGGAATGTGCGGGGGTCGCCTGCGGCTATGACAACCATCGTCTTCTCGGCGCGGACCGGTGGCTGGCGATGCTCGCCGCCTATGGCCGGGCCCAACAAGCAGCATTAATTGTGGACTGTGGCAGCGCAGTTACCCTCGATTTGATTGACAATCAGGGCGGCCACCTCGGTGGATATATCGTGCCGGGAATCGGTCTTATGCAGCGCTCCCTACGTTTGGATACACATGCCGCCAGCAGTGCGCAGGAGTTATGCTTGACAGAAACACTGGGCGCAGGCCGCAATACTGATGAGGCGATCAACCGCGGCCTGTTCCTAATGGTGCTCGGAGCAATTGATCGAGCCCTTGATGAGTTGCGTGTCTGTAGCGATGAAGAGCCGTTAATCTGGCTGACCGGAGGAGACGGCCCATTGCTATCCTCCCACTATCGAAGGGAGCATCATTTGGTGCCTGAGCTGGTGCTGGATGGCTTGGCGTTGAGTAATCCCTAAATATAAAGAATGTCTATGCGCTGGATCGCTCTCTTTTTATTACTGCTTAACCTCGGGGCATTTGCCTGGTTTGTCACTACATCATCGACAGCCGGTAGTGCTGCTCAGGTTGTCAGTCCAAGCCGGGCTGCAGAAACCCAGAAAATTGTTCTTGTCAGTGAAATGTCGCCGGAGCAGTTGCCTCCGGTGGAAGAGGTGCCATCCTCTGTGACAGTTGATGCTTCCGGGGGGCAGCTCTGCACCCTAATCGGACCCTTTCCTGAGGAGCATCTGGGCCAGGATATAGCACAGCGCCTTTCGGCTCTCCAAATTTCTGCCGATTTGCGCGGAATAGAAATGCCGGGCCAGATGCGCTACTGGGTGTTTCTGCCGCCGCTGAATTCCCGTCGGGAGGCCTTTAGCCGTTTGCGTGAATTGCAGGCCCGGGGTATCGACAGTTATGTCATACCCAAGGGGACTCTCGCCGACGGCATCTCATTTGGTATTTTCAGCGAGCGTGACCGCGCTGAATCCCTCACAGCAGAGTTGGTAGGGAAGGGGGTTGGGGCGCAGTTCCGTGAAGAGCCCCAGACCCATATGGAACGCTGGATTATATTGACGCCTGGGCAGGCTGAGCGCTTGGGCGGTGAATTTTGGCAGCAGTTACAGGAAGAGCACCCTAAGCTGGATCGGCGCAGAAACCTTTGCTCTGAGGTCGCGAGCTGAGAGTCTCTCGACTATAGGTCTTAATCCTCACTGGTCGATCTTTAGCGGCTGAATTTTTCTCTATGAGGCATATGGCGACACAAAAAATTCTGATTTATCTGTAAAAAGGGTGTTGCTTGTCGGAATAACTTCCCATAGAATCCCGCCTCCACTGACAGGGCTGACTTATCAGCCTTGGCGGTAAACGGGATAGGGCTGGCGTAGCTCAGTTGGTAGAGCAGCTGACTTGTAATCAGCCGGTCGGGGGTTCGACTCCTCTCGCCAGCTCCATTTTATCCCAGCGCTTTTGATATTAAGTTTTGCGGCTAAGTCTGTGAAATTTAAAGAAAAAATGTTGACAGCGCAGTGGAAGGTGTGGAGAATGCACACCGCATTGGGCAGGGGTTCCCGAGTGGCCAAAGGGATCAGACTGTAAATCTGACGCGAAAGCTTCGGTGGTTCGAATCCACCCCCCTGCACCACTTTTTACGCCGTAAGGTGTCGTTGGCGAAACAGGTGGTTTCGTCTGGATGCTCCCGCAAGCGGGCATAGTTCAATGGTAGAACCTCAGCCTTCCAAGCTGATGATGCGGGTTCGATTCCCGCTGCCCGCTCCAGCTATAGGTTCGGCTGGGAGGTTGTCCAAAGTGGCATATCTTGCGATCGCCTGGATTGGCGAAGAATTGCTCATGTAGCTCAGGGGTAGAGCACACCCTTGGTAAGGGTGAGGTCGGCGGTTCAAATCCGCCCATGAGCTCCATTTTAATAGCCGCAAGAGTGAGAGCTCTTGCGGTTGTTTGTGTCCGGGGTCGGGGTTTTCCGGGTCGGATGCGCATGTTCTGGACATGGGTGGTGTCGTTAACGGCTCACCTATATTAGGAGGCTGCAATGGCAAAAGAAAAGTTTGAACGTTCCAAGCCCCACGTGAACGTGGGCACCATCGGTCACGTTGACCACGGTAAAACCACCCTGACCGCTGCTCTGACCCGCGTATGTGCGGAAGTATGGGGCGGTGACGCTGTAGCTTTCGACGGTATCGACAATGCACCGGAAGAGCGTGAGCGTGGTATCACCATCGCTACCTCTCACGTTGAGTACGAGTCCCCGACTCGCCACTACGCGCACGTAGACTGCCCGGGACACGCCGACTACGTTAAGAACATGATCACCGGTGCTGCTCAGATGGACGGCGCTATCCTGGTATGTTCCGCAGCTGACGGCCCCATGCCGCAGACTCGTGAGCACATCCTGCTTTCCCGTCAGGTAGGTGTACCTTACATCGTTGTATTCCTGAACAAAGCGGACATGGTAGACGACGAAGAGCTGCTCGAGCTGGTAGAGATGGAAGTTCGCGAACTTCTGGACCAGTACGAGTTCCCGGGTGACGACACTCCGATCATCGTTGGTTCTGCTCTGATGGCTCTGAACGGCGAAGACGACAACGAAATGGGTACCACCGCTGTTAAGAAGCTGGTTGAAACCCTGGATGAGTACATTCCTGAGCCGGAGCGCGCTGTAGACCAGCCGTTCTTGATGCCGATCGAAGACGTATTCTCCATCTCCGGCCGTGGTACTGTAGTAACCGGTCGTGTAGAGCGTGGTGTAATTCACACTGGCGACGAAATCGAAATCGTTGGTATCAAAGAGACCACCACCACCACCTGTACAGGTGTTGAAATGTTCCGCAAGCTGCTTGACGAAGGTCGTGCTGGTGAGAACATCGGTGCACTGCTGCGTGGCACCAAGCGTGACGAAGTAGAGCGTGGTCAGGTGCTGGCTAAGCCTGGTTCTATCACTCCGCACACCAAGTTCGAAGCGGAAGTGTACGTGCTGTCCAAGGACGAAGGTGGTCGTCACACTCCGTTCTTCAAAGGCTATCGTCCTCAGTTCTACTTCCGTACTACCGATGTAACTGGTGCGGTAGAGCTGCCGGAAGGTACTGAAATGGTAATGCCGGGCGACAACATTCAAATGGTTGTTACCCTGATCGCTCCGATCGCCATGGAAGACGGCCTGCGCTTCGCTATCCGCGAAGGCGGCCGTACCGTAGGTGCGGGCGTTGTTGCTAAGATCATTGAGTAATCTTTGATCTTCGTGCCGCCGAGGTTCCCCGGCGGTGCAACAGATGAGAGGGCAGGCTATAGTCCTCTCCATCTTCGAGTGTTAAGGCGCTCGTGATGTACAGGCCAGTAGTTCAATTGGTAGAGCACCGGTCTCCAAAACCGGCTGTTGGGGGTTCGAGTCCCTCCTGGCCTGCCATTTTCAATCACTCCGCTTTGGATAAGCTTAGGGGTGTCGCAGAACCCTACTTGTCAGTGGGGCTTTTGTGTTTTTGAGCACTAAGGGCTTATCTATAGTGCGCTAAGGGCTTCATATATGAATGCTAAAGCAGAAGCGAAAACCTTTCGTCTTGACGGCTTGAAGTGGCTGCTGATAGTGCTACTCGTTGGTGGTGCTGTGGCGGGCAACTCTTATTACGCCGAATTCCCCTTGATCTACCGCGTGCTGGCAGTCACAGCCATCTGCCTGGTTGCTCTGGTTGTGGCAGTAAATACCGCAAAAGGCAATGCTCTCTGGCAGCTGTTGCGTGAGGCGCAAACCGAGGTCAGGCGCGTGGTTTGGCCGACTCGCCAAGAGGCAACTCAGACCACGGTAATCGTGGTGGTTTTTGTATTGATTATGGCGTTAATTCTCTGGGCGCTGGACTCCGCTTTGGGTTGGGCGGCTTCCAAACTCATCGGCTAAAGGTTGATACATGTCAAAGCATTGGTATGTGGTCCAGGCTTACTCGGGCTATGAGAAGCGTGTTGCTAGCTCTTTGAAAGAGCGCATTGAGCTGCACGAGATGGACCATCTTTTTGGTGAAGTGTTGGTTCCCACTGAGGAAGTGGTGGAGATGCGAGCTGGGCAGAAGCGCAAGAGTGAGCGCAAGTTCTTTCCGGGCTATGTCTTGGTAGAGATGGAGCTGAACGATGATACCTGGCACTTGGTAAAAGAAACACCACGTGTGCTCGGGTTTATTGGTGGCAAGGCAGATAGGCCGGCTCCAATTACCGATCGTGAAGCGCAGGCTATCCTGAATCGCATTGATGATTCCGCTGATAAGCCGAAGCCTAAAACCCTGTTTGAGCCCGGTGAGATGGTTCGGGTTATCGACGGTCCGTTTAATGATTTCAACGGCGTGGTCGAAGAGGTCAACTACGAAAAGAGCCGCTTGCGCGTGGCAGTATTGATCTTCGGGCGTTCCACGCCAGTTGAGCTAGAGTTTAGTCAGGTAGAGAAGACCTGATACCAGAATATATTTTTTCCCTCTTTCGCCGCGAGGTGGAAGGGGGTTTTCGCGTCCCCGGAAAATAACAGTTTATTTTTCGGGCATTCGGGGAGCTAGGCCTGGGAATTACTGTGATTACCTGGGCAGGCGTTAATACCCATCTAAAGGAGAGCTGTAATGGCTAAGAAAGTAGAAGCTTATATCAAGCTACAAGTTAAGGCCGGTCAGGCCAACCCGAGTCCGCCCGTAGGTCCTGCATTGGGTCAGCACGGTGTGAACATCATGGAATTCTGTAAGGCGTTCAACGCCCAGACCCAGAGCCTCGAGCCAGGTCTACCAGTTCCAGTTGTGATTTCTGTCTACAGCGATCGCTCTTTCACCTTCATCATGAAATCGCCGCCCGCCGCAGTACTGCTGCGCAAGGCTGCCAAGATCAAGAGCGGTTCCGGTCGCCCGAACACTGACAAGGTGGGTAAAGTTACCCGCGCTCAGTTGGAAGAGATCGTGGAAATGAAGAAAGCGGACCTAACGGCATCCGATATGGACGCGGCCGTGCGCACTATCGCCGGTTCCGCACGCAGTGCCGGTATCGAAGTGGAGGGTCTGTAAGTGGCTAAATTGAGCAAGCGTCAGCGCGCTATCGCTGAGAAAGTGGAAGCTGGTAAGGCTTATGGCATCGAAGAAGCAGTAGCCCTGCTAAAAGAGCTGTCCAACGTTAAGTTTGCAGAAACTGTAGACGCTTCTGTAAACCTGGGCATCGACCCGCGCAAATCCGATCAGGCTGTTCGCGGTGCCACCACTCTGCCGCACGGTACTGGTAAAGAAGTTCGCGTAGCTGTTTTCACCCAGGGTGCAAACGCTGACGCCGCTAAAGAAGCGGGCGCTGACTTGATCGGTATGGACGAGCTGGCTGCCGACGTAAAAGCTGGCAAGATGGACTTCGACGTAGTGATCGCTTCTCCCGATGCGATGCGCGTTGTGGGTCAGCTGGGTCAAATCCTTGGTCCGCGTGGCCTGATGCCGAACCCGAAGACTGGCACCGTAACTCCAGACGTTGCTACTGCGGTTAAAAATGCCAAAGCTGGCCAGGTGCGTTTCCGCGCTGACAAAGGCGGCATTATCCACGGTGGTATCGGCAAGGTAGCTTTCGATGCAAGCGCACTGAAAGAAAACCTGGAAGCTCTGGTTGCCGACCTGAAGAAAGCCAAGCCGGCTTCTGCAAAAGGCGTGTATCTGAAGAAGATCACCCTGAGCACCACTATGGGTCCGGGCCTGGTTATCGACCAGTCTTCCCTGACTATCTAATTGTGGCGGTACAGTCCCGTGAGGACTGTGCGCCAAAAGGAACTTTGGGGTCCACCCGATTGCTTCGGCACAGGGTGGGCCGTCAAAGACCGTAGGTGGCAGTGGCGTTGAGGTTTAACGTTTCTGCCTTAATCCGAACTTCGGCCAGGTTGGCCATTGTGAGGTTCAAGCCTACGCAGACGGTGTCGCCCAAACCAGTATTTTTACTGGATTTGAGCTTTATGCACCGGAACGGATCGGGCGGTTGAGCCCGGTTTTTTTCAAATCCAGGAGTGACACTATGGCTATTGGACTCGAAGACAAGAAAGCGATTGTCGCAGAAGTCCAGCAAGCTGCTGAAGGTGCTCTGTCTGCGGTAGTTGCGGATTCCCGCGGCGTAACCGTGAATGACATGACCACCCTGCGCAAAGAGGCTCGCGAGAACGGCGTTTGGTTGAAAGTCGTCCGCAATACTCTGGCGCGTCGCGCTCTGGCAGGTACTGATTACGAATGTCTGACCGACAAATTCGTAGGTCCCAGCATCATTGCATTTTCCAACGAACACCCAGGTGCCGGTGCGCGCATCCTGAGCCAGTTCGCCAAGGGCAATGACAAGCTGGAACTAAAAGGTGCTGCCTTCGAAGGCGCGATCACTGACGTCGCACTGTTGGCAAGCCTGCCGACATACGACGAGGCGATCGCCAAGCTGATGAGCGTGTTGAAAGAAGCATCTGCTGGCAAGCTGGTCCGCACTATTGCGGCCGTTCGCGACCAAAAAGAGCAGGAAGCTGCATAATTTTTCGCAAGAGCGAATCGCAGTTTCAAAACGAAATACGAGCAGCTACTGCTCAAACCAATTCAGGTAATGACTCATGTCTCTGACTAAAGAAGATATCATCAACGCTGTTGCTGAAATGTCCGTTAAGGACGTTGTTGAGCTGATCGAAGCGATGGAAGAGAAGTTCGGTGTAACTGCTGCAGCAGCAGTTGTAGCCGGCCCGGCTGGCGGCGAAGCTGCTGCTGAAGAGAAGGACTCTTTCGACGTAGTCCTGACTTCTGCAGGCGACAAGAAAGTGAACGTGATCAAAGCTGTTCGCGGCATCACTGGCCTGGGCCTGAAAGAAGCCAAGGCACTGGTTGACGGCGCTCCAAGCCCGCTGAAAGAAGGCGTAAGCAAAGACGAAGCTGAAGCTGCTAAGAAAGAGCTGGAAGAAGCTGGCGCAACTGTAGAGCTGAAGTAATTCAGTTGTTGCGATTCCCGCTAACAGTCGCCTAAAGCGACAGCTAGCGGTAAGGCTGGTGGACTTTTGTCCGCCGGCCTTTTTGCCGTTTGCGGTACTGTGGTTTTTACTGGTGCCGGCGGAAGTGAAAAACCGTGGCAAACCTCATTTAACCATAGCGCAGTTGCACTGCCCAAAAGCAAGCGGAGAGGTTTCTGAGCAACACAGGCAAGCTGTCTTGCTCAGAGGCTTCTCGCCCGGAGGGACTCCCGAATGAGTCCCACGAAGTCTTGTCACTGATCAAGCTGGGGAATTTGAATGGCTTACTCATATACTGAGAAAAAACGTATCCGCAAGGATTTTGGCAAACTGCCTAAGGTCATGGATGTGCCCTTTCTGCTTGCGATACAGCTGGATTCATATCGCAATTTTACACAGGCCAACAAGCGCCCAGACGACCGCTTGGACGTTGGCTTGCAAGCGGCGTTTAAATCTGTATTTCCGATTGTCAGCTATTCCGGCAATGCCGCTCTGGAGTACGTGAGCTATACGCTGGGTAAGCCCGCTTTTGACGTTAAGGAATGTACCCTGCGCGGCGTGACTTACGCATGTCCGTTACGTGTGCGTGTGCGCCTGATTATTTACGATAAAGAATCTGCGAATAAGTCCATTAAGGACATCAAAGAGCAGGAAGTGTACATGGGCGAAATTCCGCTCATGACCGATAACGGTACCTTTGTGATTAACGGTACAGAGCGTGTAATCGTATCCCAGCTGCACCGCTCCCCGGGTGTATTCTTCGATCACGACAAAGGCAAGACACACTCTTCCGGTAAGCTACTGTATGCCGCACGGGTTATCCCTTACCGTGGTTCCTGGCTGGACTTCGAGTTCGACCCGAAAGATCTGGTATTCGTACGTATTGACCGTCGTCGTAAGCTGCCGGCATCCATCCTGCTGCGTGCTCTGGGTTACACCTCCCAGGAAATGCTGGAAATGTTCTTCGAGACCAGCAAGTTTGAGCTGCACGAAGACCATGTCAGTCTCGAATTGATTCCGTCTCGCCTGCGTGGTGATGTTGCCTCCTTTGATATTAAAGATGGCCAGGGCAAGGTCATTGTGGAAGAGGGGCGCCGTATCACCCCGCGCCACATTCGCCAGCTGGAAAAGGCCGGTGTTGAGAAGCTGGAAGCACCGTTGGAATACCTGTTTGGCCGTACCCTGGCGAACGATATTGTGGATGAATCCACCGGTGAGATCGCGATCGAGTGTAATACCGAGATCACCGCAGAAGTGATTGCGCAGTTGCGCGTGCTGAATATCAAGCACTTCGAGACCCTGTACACCAATGATCTGGACCGCGGCCCATTTATCTCGGACACCCTGCGTGCAGATCCCTCTCGCACCCAGCTGGAAGCGCTGGTTGAGATCTACCGTATGATGCGCCCGGGCGAGCCGCCCACCAAGGAATCTGCGGAGTCTCTGTTCGAGAATTTGTTCTTCACCGACGAACGCTATGACCTGTCCGCTGTTGGTCGCATGAAGTTTAATCGTCGTCTCGGCCGCGAAGACGAGACTGGCCCCGGCACCCTGAGCAAAGAAGATATTGTCGACGTACTGAAGACGCTGATCGATATTCGCAACGGCCAGGGTATGGTGGATGATATTGACCACCTGGGTAACCGTCGCGTGCGCTCCGTGGGCGAAATGGCTGAAAACCAGTTCCGTGTGGGCCTGGTTCGTGTTGAGCGTGCGGTGAAAGAGCGCTTGTCCATGGCGGAGTCCGAGGGCCTGATGCCGCAGGACCTGATTAATGCCAAGCCGGTAGCTGCCGCTGTGAAGGAGTTCTTTGGTTCCTCGCAGCTGTCCCAGTTTATGGACCAGAACAACCCGCTGTCGGAAGTTACCCACAAGCGCCGTGTTTCCGCATTGGGCCCGGGCGGTCTGACGCGCGAGCGCGCCGGTTTTGAGGTGCGCGACGTACACCCTACGCACTACGGCCGCGTATGTCCTATTGAAACACCGGAAGGACCGAACATCGGTCTGATTAACTCCCTGGCGACTTACGCCCGTGCCAACCACTACGGCTTCCTTGAGAGTGCCTACCGCAAAGTGGTTGATGGCAAGGTTACCGACGAAATCGAGTACCTGTCGGCGATTAACGAGGCCAACTACGTGATTGCCCAGGCGTCTGCAGCTGTCGATGACGAGGGCAACTTCAGTGATGACCTGATAAGCGTGCGCCACCAGGGCGAATTTACCCTGAAAGCGCCGGGCGAAATCCAGTATATGGACGTTTCTGCCAAGCAGGTTGTGTCCGTTGCAGCAGCGATGATCCCGTTCCTCGAGCACGACGATGCCAACCGTGCATTGATGGGCTCGAACATGCAGCGTCAGGCAGTGCCGACCCTGCGCGCTGAAAAGCCGCTGGTGGGTACCGGAATGGAGCGCACTGTAGCGCGCGATTCAGGCGTATGTGTGGTTGCCAAGCGCGGCGGTGTGATTGAGCGTGTAGATTCTAGCCGCGTTGTAGTGCGAGTGGCCGACGCTGAGGTTGAAGCCGGTGATGCAGGTGTGGATATCTACAACCTAACCAAGTACATCCGCTCCAACCAGAACACCTGCATTAACCAGCGCCCAATCGTAAGCACTGGCGATCGCGTTGCTCGTGGCGATATTCTCGCCGATGGCCCTTCCGTAGACTTGGGTGAGCTGGCACTGGGCCAGAATATGCGCATCGCATTTATGCCCTGGAATGGTTACAACTTTGAGGACTCCATCCTTATTAGTGAGCGCGTTGTACAGGAAGACCGCTTTACCACCATTCATATTCAGGAGCTGACCTGTATCGCCCGTGACACCAAGCTGGGCAGTGAGGAAATCACCGCGGATATCCCCAATGTTGGCGAGTCTGCACTGAACAAGCTGGACGAGTCCGGCATCGTGTATATCGGTGCGGAAGTGGGCCCTGGCGATATCCTGGTAGGTAAAGTAACTCCGAAAGGTGAAGCCCAGCTGACTCCAGAAGAAAAACTGCTTCGTGCGATCTTCGGTGAGAAGGCGTCAGACGTTAAAGACACCTCCCTGCGCGCGCCGAGTGGCACTCGCGGTACCGTGATCGACGTACAGGTATTTACCCGTGACGGCCTGCAAAAAGACCAGCGCTCTATCGATATCGAGAAGGCGCAACTGGACGAAGTTCGCAAAGACCTGAATGAAGAATACCGCATCGTTGAAGGCGCAACCTTTGAGCGTCTGCAGTCTGCACTGCAAGGCCAGAAAGCTGCCGGTGGCAAAGGTATCAGCAAGGGCCAGGAGCTCTCTGCTGAAGTGCTTGCCGCACTGCCGCGCGAAGACTGGTTCAAGCTGCGCATGGAAGATGAGAGTCTGAATGAGCAGCTCGAAAAAGCCGAAGCACAGCTGAAAGAGCGCCGCAAGCTGCTCGACGAAGCCTTCGAAGACAAGAAGAAAAAACTGGAGTCCGGTGATGACCTCGCTCCGGGCGTGCTGAAAATCGTCAAGGTTTACCTGGCGATCAAACGCCGTATCCAGCCGGGCGACAAAATGGCCGGTCGCCACGGTAACAAGGGTGTGATCTCTGTGATCAAGCCGGTCGAGGACATGCCGTACGATCAGAACGGTGAGCCTGTGGACATCGTCCTAAACCCGCTGGGCGTTCCCTCGCGGATGAACGTCGGTCAGGTTCTGGAAATGCACCTGGGCATGGCCGCAAAAGGTCTGGGCGTTAAAGTCGACAAGATGATCAAGGAGCAACAGGAAGTCGCGAAAGTACGCGGATTCCTGGAAGAAGTTTACAACTCCACCGGTGGTCGTAAAGAAGAGCTGGATGCTTTCTCCGATGAAGAAGTCATGGCGATGGCGCACAACCTGCGTCGCGGTGTGCCTATGGCAACTCCGGTATTCGATGGTGCAGATGAAAGCGAAATCAAGCAGCTGTTGCGCCTGGCCGATATCCCGGATTCCGGCCAGATCACTCTGCACGACGGTCGTACTGGCGATGCTTTCGAGCGTCCGGTAACCGTGGGCTACATGTACATGCTGAAGCTGAACCACCTGGTGGATGACAAGATGCACGCGCGTTCCACCGGTTCCTACAGCCTGGTTACCCAGCAGCCGCTGGGTGGTAAGGCTCAGTTCGGTGGTCAGCGCTTCGGGGAGATGGAGGTCTGGGCACTGGAAGCTTACGGCGCCGCTTACACCCTGCAGGAAATGCTCACAGTTAAATCCGATGACGTGGAAGGGCGTACCAAGATGTACAAAAATATCGTGGACTCCGACCACCGTATGGAGCCCGGTATGCCGGAATCCTTCAACGTACTGGTTAAGGAAATCCGCTCTCTCGGTATGAACTTCGAGCTCGAGCACGAGTAAGACCGATTTGTGCAGCAGCCTGTTCGCAGGTGAATTGAGACAAGCGCCGGAGCCCCTGATAGCAGTGGGGCTTCGGCCCACCCGGCACAGCGTATCGGCCGGGTTGACTACCCCCTAGTGGAGGAAAGGCCTTGAAAGATTTATTAAATCTGGTGAAGTCCCAGGAGCATCTGGAAGAGTTTGATGCAATTCGTATCGGTCTGGCTTCGCCGGACATGATCCGCTCCTGGTCCTACGGCGAAGTGAAAAAGCCGGAGACCATTAACTACCGTACCTTCAAGCCTGAGCGCGAAGGTCTGTTCTGCGCCAAGATCTTTGGCCCGGTTAAGGACTACGAGTGCCTATGCGGTAAGTACAAGCGCATGAAGCACCGCGGCATTATCTGTGAAAAATGTGGCGTTGAAGTGACTAAGGCCAAGGTACGCCGTGAACGCATGGGCCATATTGAACTGGCCAGCCCGGTTGCGCACATCTGGTTCCTGAAGTCCCTACCGTCTCGTATCGGCCTACTGCTGGATATGACCCTGCGTGATATCGAGCGAGTGCTGTACTTTGAATCCTATGTGGTAACCGAGCCGGGTATGACTACCCTGGAGCGCGGCCAGCTGCTCAACGATGAGCAGTACTTCGAGGCGATGGAAGAGTTCGCTGATGAATTTGAAGCGAAGATGGGTGCCGAGGCAATCCAGGAGCTGATGAGCGACATCGAGCTGCCTGCTGAAATCCAGCGCCTGCGCGAGGAAATTCCGGCCACCAACTCTGAGACCAAGATTAAGAAGCTGTCCAAGCGACTGAAGTTACTGGAAGCTTTTTATAAGTCCGGAAATAACCCTGAATGGATGATCATGCAGGCTCTGCCGGTACTGCCGCCGGATCTGCGCCCGCTGGTACCGCTAGATGGTGGCCGTTTTGCGACTTCTGACCTGAACGATTTGTATCGCCGCGTTATCAACCGCAACAACCGCCTGAAGCGCCTGCTTGAATTGAATGCGCCGGACATCATTGTGCGCAACGAAAAGCGTATGCTGCAGGAATCTGTGGATGCGCTGTTGGATAACGGTCGTCGCGGCCGTGCCATCACAGGCTCTAACAAGCGCCCGCTGAAGTCCCTGGCTGACATGATTAAAGGTAAGCAGGGCCGCTTCCGTCAGAACCTGCTGGGTAAGCGTGTTGACTATTCCGGCCGTTCCGTGATCGTGGTTGGCCCGACCCTGCGCCTGCACCAGTGTGGTCTGCCCAAGAAAATGGCCCTGGAGCTGTTCAAGCCGTTTATTTTCGGCAAGCTCGAAGCCCGTGGCCTGGCGACTACCATCAAAGCCGCCAAGAAAATGGTTGAGCGCGAAGAAGCTGTCGTTTGGGATATTCTCGACGAAGTGATCCGCGAGCACCCGGTACTGCTGAACCGTGCACCAACCCTGCACCGTCTGGGTATCCAGGCGTTTGAGCCGGTACTGATCGAAGGTAAGGCGATCCAGCTGCACCCGCTGGTGTGTGCTGCCTATAACGCCGACTTCGACGGTGACCAGATGGCGGTACACGTACCACTGACTATCGAAGCGCAGCTGGAATCCCGCGCGCTGATGATGTCTACCAACAACATCCTGTCACCGGCCAACGGTGAGCCGATCATCGTACCTTCCCAGGATGTGGTACTGGGTCTGTACTGGATGACCCGCGAGCGCGTCAACGATAAAGGCGAGGGCATGTCCTTCTCCGATATCAAGGAGGTGAGCCGCGCCTTCTACGCCAAGCAGGTTGGTCTGCAGGCGAAGATCAAGGTGCGTATCCGCGAGATGATTCTCGGTGAAGATGGTGAAAAGCACGAAACCATCTCTATCCAGGACACCACTGTCGGCCGTGCGCTGCTGTGGAACATCGTACCGGAGGGTCTACCTTTCGAGCTGGTTAACCAGCCGATGAAGAAGAAATCTATCTCCCGTGTATTGAACGAGTGTTACCGTAAAGTTGGCCTGAAGGCGACCGTAATCTTCGCCGACCAGCTGATGTACACCGGATTCGATTTCTCCACCAAGTCCGGTTCCTCCATTGGTGTCAATGACTTCGAAATCCCGGCGGAAAAAGCCGAGCTGATCGGTGCTGCAGAAGCGGAAGTAAAAGAAATTGAAAGCCAGTTTGCCTCTGGTCTGGTAACCCAGGGCGAGAAGTACAACAAGGTTATCGACGTTTGGTCCCGTACCAACGACAAGGTAACCCAGGCGATGATGGCTGGTATCAAAAAAGAGAAGGTCATCGACCGCGAGGGCAAC
This sequence comes from Microbulbifer epialgicus, assembly GCF_041447265.1. Lineage (NCBI taxonomy): Bacteria > Pseudomonadati > Pseudomonadota > Gammaproteobacteria > Cellvibrionales > Microbulbiferaceae > Microbulbifer > Microbulbifer epialgicus. The sequence continues at coordinate 88,172 of NZ_JBGMEK010000009.1, read as the reverse complement.
GAGACCAAGCAGGATTCTTTCAACTCCGTATATATGTACGCAGACTCAGGCGCGCGGGGCTCTGAGGCGCAGATCCGTCAGCTCGCCGGTATGCGTGGCCTGATGGCCCGTCCAGATGGCTCCATTATCGAGAACGCCATTACCGCGAACTTCCGTGAAGGTCTGACCGTACAGCAGTACTTCATCTCGACCCACGGTGCTCGTAAAGGTTTGGCGGATACCGCACTGAAAACTGCGAACTCCGGTTACCTGACTCGCCGCCTGGTGGATGTTGCTCAAGACGTGGTAATCACTGAAGTAGATTGTGGCACCGACGATGGCCTGACAATGGCACCGGTAATTGAGGGTGGTGACGTAATTGAGTCTCTCGGTGACCGTATCCTCGGCCGTGTTGTGGCCCGTGATGTCCTCAAACCTGGCAGCGATGAAATTGCCGTTCCCGCCGGCACTATGATCGACGAGAAGTGGGTAGAGCGCATCGAAGCCATGGGTATCGATGAGGTTCTGGTTCGCTCCCCGATCAGCTGTACCACCGCCCACGGTATTTGTGCCCAGTGTTACGGTCGTGACCTGGCCCGTGGCCACCGCGCCAACCCAGGTGAGTCTGTGGGTGTTGTTGCTGCCCAGTCTATCGGTGAGCCGGGCACCCAGCTGACCATGCGCACCTTCCACATTGGTGGTGCTGCGAGCCGTGCTTCTGCAGCGGACAGTATTCAGGTGAAGCTGGGCGGTACCGTACGCCTGCACAATGTGAAGACAGTGAAAACCGAAGCTGGCACTCTGGTAGCGGTTTCCCGCTCCGGTGAGTTGGCTATTGCTGACGGTGCTGGCCGCGAGCGTGAGCGCTATAAGCTGCCTTACGGCGCTGTGATCAGCGTTTACGAAGGTGCTGAGGTGGACGGTGGCCAGATCGTGGCCAAATGGGATCCGCACACTCACCCGATCATCACCGAGGTTGCCGGTTGGGTGAAACTGTCCGGTATGGAAGACGGTCTCTCTATTCGCAAGCAGACCGACGATATTACCGGTCTGTCCTCTATTGAGGTAATCGATCCGGCCGAGCGTCCGGCAGCGGGTAAAGACCTGCGTCCTGCAGTAACCCTGGTTGATGAAAATGGCGAAGAACTGACTCTGGCTAACAGTAATGCGCCGGCGCACTACGCATTACCGCCTCGCGCCATCCTCAGTCTGGCTGAAGGCAAACAAGTGAACGTGGGTGACGTTATCGCGCGTATTCCGCAGGAATCCGGCGGTACCAAGGATATCACCGGTGGTCTGCCGCGCGTTGCCGATCTGTTCGAAGCGCGCAAGCCGAAAGAGCCATCCATCCTGGCGGAAATTTCCGGTACCGTTTCTTTCGGTAAAGAGACCAAAGGCAAGGTTCGTCTGCAGATTACTCCCCGCGACGGCAAGCCGCTGGCCAACGGTAAGGACCACTACGAGGTTCTGATTCCGAAGCATCGCCAGCTGACTGTGTTCGAAGGTGAAACCGTAGAGAAGGGTGAGGTTATCTCCGATGGCCCGTCGAACCCACACGATATTCTGCGCCTGAAAGGCGTCGAAGAACTGGCACGCTACATCACCAACGAGATCCAGGAAGTGTACCGTCTCCAGGGTGTAGGCATTAACGATAAGCACATCGAAACGATTGTGCGTCAGATGCTGCGCAAGGTGGAAATCACCGAGATGGGTGATTCCGGCTTCATTAAGGGCGATCAGGTGGAATACCAGCGTGTGATCGAAGAAAATGAGCAGCTGCGTGCTGAAAACAAGCAGCCAGCTCAATTCGAGCGTCTGTTGCTAGGTATCACCAAGGCGTCTCTGGCCACCGAATCCTTCCTGTCTGCGGCTTCCTTCCAGGAGACCACCCGTGTTCTGACCGAAGCGGCTGTAACCGGTAAAGAAGACAATCTGCGCGGCTTGAAAGAGAACGTGGTGGTGGGTCGTTTGATTCCGGCAGGTACCGGTCTGGCATACCACAGCGAGCGCAAACGTAAGCGCAGCTTGCAGTTGGAAGAGAGCTTCGGCGAAGGCCCGTCTGCAGCAGAGGTGGAAGCGGCTCTGACAGAGGCTTTGAAGTCCTCAGGCGAATAAGGTGTATTCCCACTTTGCCTTGCTGGCGGGGTGGAGTATATCCAGGCACTTCGGTGCCGAGTGAGATTGGCGACTGTCTGTGATGTAAGCACTTACTTCCGTCGCCGATTGACTAGGCGGGTTGTCGCTTATAGAATGCGGCCCCCGCTGATGTGGGGTGTTTCGTCCGGCTTTCGAGTCGGCGCTACACACAGACGACAGGCCCTCACTGTAAGAGGTGGGGGCATTTTATTTTTGGAGTGATTTTTAATGGCAACGATCAACCAGTTGGTTCGTAAGCCGAGAAAACGCAAAGTCGAAAAAAGCGACGTTCCCGCTCTGCAGGCCAGCCCGCAGCGTCGTGGAGTTTGCACTCGCGTGTACACCACTACACCGAAGAAGCCGAACTCCGCACTGCGCAAAGTTTGCCGTGTGCGTCTCACCAACGGTTTCGAAGTAACTTCGTACATCGGTGGTGAAGGCCACAACCTGCAGGAGCACAGCGTGGTACTGATTCGCGGCGGTCGTGTAAAAGACCTGCCGGGTGTGCGCTACCACACTGTACGCGGTGCACTTGACTGTGCCGGCGTAAACGACCGCAAGCAGGGCCGTTCTAAATACGGCGCCAAGCGTCCTAAAGGTTAATCGCCTTTAACGATTTGCGTTTCGGTTTCCAACCGGAGTAAGGCTGAGCTCGCCGGATTGTAAGGTTTTACGGCGGCGTCTCAGAATAACCCTGAAGAGAGGCAATACCCATGCCGAGAAGACGAGTAGTCGCCAAGCGCGAAGTACTACCCGATCCCAAGTTCGGGAACGTCACCCTGGCCAAGTTCATGAACCACGTCATGATCAGCGGCAAGAAGTCAGTAGCAGAGCGTATCGTATACGGTGCTCTTGAGACTGTTTCTGAAAAAATGAACAAAGACCCTATCGAAGTATTTGAAGAGTCTTTGGAAAATATCGCGCCTATGGTGGAAGTGAAATCCCGCCGTGTTGGTGGTGCGACCTATCAGGTGCCTGTAGAAGTGCGCCCCTCGCGCCGTATGGCTCTGGCAATGCGTTGGCTGGTAGAGTTCTCCCGCAAGCGCGGCGAGAAGTCCATGGCTCAGCGCCTGGCCAATGAAATGATCGATGCAGCTCAGAACAAGGGCGGCGCGGTCAAGAAGCGTGAAGATGTACACCGCATGGCGGAAGCCAACAAGGCGTTCTCTCACTACCGCTTCTAAGTCTGATGATTACCAACATCGGAAATTAATACCGAAAGGCAGCACGGAAATTTCCAAGCTGCCTTTTGCCGTTATATCGAGGATACAACTGTGGCACGTAAAACGCCTATCGCACGCTACCGCAATATCGGTATCTGTGCCCACGTAGACGCCGGTAAAACCACCACTACTGAGCGCGTACTTTTTTACACTGGTCTGTCCCACAAAATTGGTGAAGTGCACGAAGGTGCTGCCACCATGGACTGGATGGAGCAGGAGCAGGAGCGTGGTATCACCATTACTTCCGCTGCAACCACCTGTTTCTGGTCTGGCATGCAGCAGCAGTTCGACCAACACCGCGTAAACATCATCGATACCCCGGGACACGTTGATTTCACCATTGAAGTAGAGCGCTCCCTGCGCGTACTCGACGGCGCGGTTGTTGTTCTGTGTGGTTCCTCTGGTGTTCAGCCTCAAACTGAAACTGTTTGGCGTCAGGCGAACAAATACGAAGTACCACGCATGGTATTCGTAAACAAGATGGACCGTGCCGGTGCGAACTTCCGCAACGTTGTGAGCCAGCTGAAAGACCGCCTGAATGCGAACGCCGTACCCCTGCAAATGACCATCGGTGCCGAGGACGAGTTCAAGGGTGTTGTTGACCTGGTGAAGATGAAGGCCATTCTGTGGAATGAAGCTGATCAGGGCATGACCTTTGACTACGCTGACATCCCGGCTGAACTGCAGGATGAGTGCGACGAAATGCGCGAGTACTTGGTAGAAGCTGCGGCCGAAGCCAGCGAAGAGCTGATGGAGAAGTACCTGGAAGAAGGTGAGCTGACCGAAGAAGAGATCAAGGCAGCTATCCGCCAGCGTACCCTGGCTAACGAAATCGTACCGGTTCTAGGCGGTTCTGCGTTCAAGAACAAAGGTGTACAGGCTGTACTGGATGCGGTTATTGAATACCTGCCGGCGCCGACTGAAGTTAAGGCGATCGAAGGTACTCTGGACGATGGCGAAACCGTTGAAACCCGCGAAGCTGACGACGAAGCTCCGTTCGCTGCACTGGCTTTCAAAATTGCTACCGACCCCTTCGTTGGTACTCTAACTTTCTTCCGCGTTTACTCCGGTAAGCTGGAGAGCGGTACTGCGGTATACAACTCCGTAAAAATGAAGAAAGAGCGCGTTGGCCGTATGGTGCAGATGCACTCCAACGACCGTAAAGAGATTAAAGAGGTGCTGGCGGGCGATATCGCTGCTGCGATCGGCCTGAAAGACGTGACTACAGGCGACACCCTGTGTGCCGAGAGCAACAAGATTGTTCTGGAGCGCATGGAATTCCCTGAGCCGGTAATTTCCGTAGCGGTTGAGCCCAAGTCCAAGCCGGACCAGGAAAAAATGGGCATTGCCCTTGGCAAGCTGGCCCAGGAAGACCCGTCTTTCCGTGTGAAGACCGACGAAGAAACCGGCCAGACCATTATCTCTGGTATGGGTGAGCTGCACCTGGATATCATCGTTGACCGTATGCGTCGCGAGTTCAACGTTGAAGCGAACATCGGTAAGCCTCAAGTAGCCTATCGTGAAGCGATCCGCAACACTTCTGAGATCGAAGGTAAGTTCGTTCGTCAGTCCGGTGGTCGCGGCCAGTTCGGTCACGTATGGGTGAAATTCGAACCCGCCGAGGACGAGTCCCAGGAAGGCCTGGAGTTCGTTAACGAAATCGTGGGTGGTGTGGTACCGAAGGAGTATATCCCAGCGGTATCAAAAGGCATCGAAGAGCAGATGCAAAACGGTGTTCTGGCTGGCTACCCGCTGCTGGGCCTGAAGGCGACTCTGTACGACGGTTCCTACCACGATGTGGATTCCAGTGAAATGGCGTTTAAGATCGCCGGCTCCATGGCGACCAAGAAGCTCTCCTCAGTAGGCGGTGCAGTACTGCTCGAGCCGATGATGAAGGTGGAAGTGGTAACTCCGGAAGAGAACATGGGTGACGTGGTTGGCGACCTCAACCGTCGTCGTGGCCTCATCCAGGGTATGGAAGACAACCCTGCAGGTAAGGTTGTTAACGCGGAAGTACCTCTGGCAGAAATGTTCGGTTACGCAACCGACCTGCGCTCTGCCACCCAGGGTCGCGCTACCTACACCATGGAGTTCTTGAAGTACGCCGAAGCGCCGAAAAATGTTGCCGATGAGATCATCGCCAAGAACAAGGCCTAATTAACTTCTGCTTAAAAGGGCCCCGGCCAGTAGCCGGGGCTTCTTTGGCAAACTTTTAGCTAGAGGACATCTAAAGATGGCAAAAGAAAAGTTTGAACGTTCCAAGCCCCACGTGAACGTGGGCACCATCGGTCACGTTGACCACGGTAAAACCACCCTGACCGCTGCTCTGACCCGCGTATGTGCGGAAGTATGGGGCGGTGACGCTGTAGCTTTCGACGGTATCGACAATGCACCGGAAGAGCGTGAGCGTGGTATCACCATCGCTACCTCTCACGTTGAGTACGAGTCCCCGACTCGCCACTACGCGCACGTAGACTGCCCGGGACACGCCGACTACGTTAAGAACATGATCACCGGTGCTGCTCAGATGGACGGCGCTATCCTGGTATGTTCCGCAGCTGACGGCCCCATGCCGCAGACTCGTGAGCACATCCTGCTTTCCCGTCAGGTAGGTGTACCTTACATCGTTGTATTCCTGAACAAAGCGGACATGGTAGACGACGAAGAGCTGCTCGAGCTGGTAGAGATGGAAGTTCGCGAACTTCTGGACCAGTACGAGTTCCCGGGTGACGACACTCCGATCATCGTTGGTTCTGCTCTGATGGCTCTGAACGGCGAAGACGACAACGAAATGGGTACCACCGCTGTTAAGAAGCTGGTTGAAACCCTGGATGAGTACATTCCTGAGCCGGAGCGCGCTGTAGACCAGCCGTTCTTGATGCCGATCGAAGACGTATTCTCCATCTCCGGCCGTGGTACTGTAGTAACCGGTCGTGTAGAGCGTGGTGTAATTCACACTGGCGACGAAATCGAAATCGTTGGTATCAAAGAGACCACCACCACCACCTGTACAGGTGTTGAAATGTTCCGCAAGCTGCTTGACGAAGGTCGTGCTGGTGAGAACATCGGTGCACTGCTGCGTGGCACCAAGCGTGACGAAGTAGAGCGTGGTCAGGTGCTGGCTAAGCCTGGTTCTATCACTCCGCACACCAAGTTCGAAGCGGAAGTGTACGTGCTGTCCAAGGACGAAGGTGGTCGTCACACTCCGTTCTTCAAAGGCTATCGTCCTCAGTTCTACTTCCGTACTACCGATGTAACTGGTGCGGTAGAGCTGCCGGAAGGTACTGAAATGGTAATGCCGGGCGACAACATTCAAATGGTTGTTACCCTGATCGCTCCGATCGCCATGGAAGACGGCCTGCGCTTCGCTATCCGCGAAGGCGGCCGTACCGTAGGTGCGGGCGTTGTTGCTAAGATCATTGAGTAATAACTACCCTTGATCTAAAAAACCGTAGCGGAAACGCTACGGTTTTTTTTTGCCACTAGATTTTTGTAGCCTTTAAGTCGGCCCTGGGTTTATTCGATGGGCGCTTGGGCTCTTCCATGGTGTCCTCCCAATAAATGCAAGCGGCTGAATGGCTCTTGAGTTGCTTTATGAGCCATTCAGCGTGCGGCTTTCGCTGGGGAGGTCTGCCGGTAATTTATAACCGCTAGTTCTTAAAAATGTCTTGGGCTTGTCAGTTTCGTTTAAGGCCAATCTTTGCTCAGGTCGGCAATGCGGCTGCTGGCAAATAGTTTGGCGAATTGTGGGCCGTCCATCTCGACAAGCTCCTCATGGTCGCCCGCCTCAAAATAGATAGTTTCACGATGCCCCAAGCTGCTATCGAGTAGGGTGGTGATGCCGTAGGCTTGGCCGAGAGGGGGTAGGGCGCCCAACTCGCAGTCAGGGAACACGGATCCCAATTCGTTCTCTGCGACCATTTCCAGTCCGTTGCGCCCGGTTTCCATATGTACCGCACGCATATCCAGGCTACTGCTGGCCGGGATAACCACCATTACATAGCCTTCACTATCTTGCAGGAGAATCGCTTTGGCTAGCTGATCCTCCCGGATATGGGCGGCATGGGCGCTCTCGCGGCTTGTGCGCGTGTGTGGGTGTTGAATAAGGTGGTAGTCGACCGACTGGTCATTGAGGTATTGGCTTAATTTTGCGGCAATAGTCATATCTGTACCCTTGTTCCGCTTCGGCTACTTCATTGTAGTTCGAGCAGATTGAAATTTGCGCAGGCTGTACAGTTGACAGTCGCTTTTGCTCCCCGTAGAATTCGCGCTCCTTTTCGCCCGCCCTCGGGGTTGCGGAAAAGGACGTTCTTTAGTTCATAAGTTGGAGTTTGATTCCATGCAGGGTCAACGTATCCGTATTCGCCTGAAGGCCTTTGATCACAAGCTGATCGACGCGTCCACTCAGGAGATCGTAGAGACGGCTAAGCGCACTGGCGCACAAGTTCGCGGTCCTATCCCGCTGCCGACTCGCAAAGAGAAGTACACCGTACTGATTTCTCCGCACGTCAACAAAGACGCTCGCGACCAGTACGAGATCCGTACTCACAAGCGTTTGCTGGACATCGTTGAGCCTACCGAGAAAACCGTCGACGCGCTGATGAAGCTCGATCTGGCGGCCGGTGTTGAGGTCCAAATTAGTCTCGGCTAACACTTTTACTAACTACCGAATCCCGAACGAAAAAGGTTCGGGTAGTGTAACGCTCTGAAACTGGGCGGCCGCAGTGGGTTAAAGCCCCGTGCACTGAGAGGTTAATAAAGATGACTATAGGTATTGTCGGCCGCAAGAGCGGCATGACTCGCATCTTCACCGAAGATGGCGTGTCCATTCCGGTAACCGTTGTTGAGGTTACTCCGAATCGCGTCACCCAGGTGAAAACTCAGGAAACTGACGGCTATACCGCTGTTCAAGTAGCAGTGGGTAACCGCAAAGCTTCCCGTGTCTCCAAGCCCGAAGCGGGCCACTTCGCCAAAGCCAATGTAGAGGCTGGCACCAATCTTTTCGAACTGCGCACTGATGGTTCTGAAGAGACTTTCGAAATCGGTTCTGAAATCACTGTTTCCAGCTTTGAAGCTGGCCAGAAGATCGACGTAACCGGCACTTCCAAAGGTAAAGGCTTCCAGGGCGGCGTTAAGCGCTGGAATTTCCGCACCCAGGACGCAACCCACGGTAACTCCCTGTCTCACCGCGCCCCCGGTTCTATCGGTCAGTGCCAGACTCCTGGCCGCGTATGGAAAGGCAAGAAGATGGCCGGCCACATGGGTGCTGAGCGCGTAACCGTGCAAAACCTGGAAGTGGTTCGTGTCGATGCCGAACGCAACCTGCTGTTGGTTAAAGGCGCTGTTCCCGGTGCACCCGGTGGCAACGTTATCGTTCGTCCGGCAGTTAAAGCCTAAGTCTGAGGGGAAATAGATATGGAACTGAATATCGCTACTCCCGAAGGCGCTAAAGGCACAGTAGCTGTCTCTGAAGTGACTTTCGGACGTGAGTTCAACCAAGATCTGGTGCACCAGGCAGTTGTGGCCTATATGGCCGGCGCTCGCCAGGGTACCAAGGCGCAGAAAAATCGTTCCGATGTTTCTGGTGGTGGTAAGAAGCCATGGCGCCAAAAAGGTACTGGCCGCGCACGTGCCGGTACTATCCGCAGCCCGCTGTGGCGTTCCGGTGGCGTAACCTTCGCCGCTGATCCGCGCGATCATAGCGTTAAGCTGAACAAGAAAATGTACCGCGCTGCACTGCGCTGCATTTTGTCTGAGCTGGCTCGTCAGGAGCGCCTGGTAGTGGTTGAGTCCTTCGACGTGGACGCACCCAAAACCAAGCAGCTGGTAAGCAAACTGGCTCAGTTTGACCTGTCCGATGCGCTGATCGTGACTGAAGAGGTTAGCGAAAACCTCTACCTGGCCGCACGCAACTTGCACAAGATCGACGTCCGCGATGTACAGGCGATCGATCCAGTAAGCCTGATTCGCTTTGATAAGGTCGTGGTTACCGTTTCTGCGCTCAAGAAAATTGAAGAGGTGCTGGGATGAACCAAGAGCGACTCTACAAAGTACTGCTGGGCCCGGTAATTTCCGAAAAAGCTGCTGTGCTGGCCGATAGCGCCAACCAGGTGGTTTTCAAGGTTTCCACCGATGCTGAGAAAGCAGAAATCAAGGCTGCGGTAGAGAAGCTGTTTAACGTTTCCGTTGAGCAGGTTCGCACCGTGAACGTTAAAGGCAAAACCAAGCGCACTCGCCACGGCATGGGCCGTCGCAGCGACTGGAAAAAAGCCTACGTTCGCCTGGCTGAAGGCAGCGACATCAACTTTGAAGCTGCTGAGTAAAGGGGAAAGTTACAATGGCAATTGTAAAAACAAAACCGACCTCCGCCGGCCGTCGTCACCTGGTTAAGGTTGTTAACCCCGACCTGCACAAGGGTGCTCCTTACGCTCCTCTGCTGGAGAGTAAAAGCAAAAGCGGTGGCCGTAACAACAACGGTCGTATTACTACCCGTCACATCGGTGGTGGTCATAAGCAGCACTATCGTGTAATCGACTTCAAGCGCAACAAAGACGGTATTCCGGCTAAAGTTGAGCGCCTGGAGTACGATCCTAACCGCAGCGCACATATCGCTCTGGTGTGTTATGCAGATGGTGAGCGTCGTTACATCATTGCACCGAAAGGCCTGAAGGCTGGTGCCACCATTCAGTCCGGCGATGCCGCACCGATTGCTGTGGGTAACACTCTGCCTCTGCGCAACGTTCCGGTAGGTTCTGTAATTCACGCGATCGAGCTGAAGCCTGGCAAAGGCGCTCAGCTGGCCCGCTCTGCAGGTGCTTCTGTGCAGCTGGTCGCTCGTGAAGGTCAGTACGCGACCATTCGTCTGCGTTCCGGTGAAATGCGCAAGGTTCTCGCTGAGTGCCGCGCAACCCTGGGTGAAGTGAGCAACTCCGAGCACAGCCTGCGCAAGCTGGGTAAAGCCGGTGCTGCACGCTGGCGTGGTGTTCGTCCTACTGTGCGCGGTGTGGCGATGAACCCGGTAGATCACCCGCACGGTGGTGGTGAAGGCCGTACCTCTGGTGGTCGTCACCCGGTAACTCCGTGGGGCGTTCCGACCAAGGGTAAGAAAACGCGCAAGAACAAGCGCACCAATAAGATGATAGTACGTCGCCGCGGCAAGTAAGCCGCGCGGTGTCTGAGCAGCTAGAGAGGAATCGACAGTGCCACGCTCATTAAAGAAAGGTCCCTTTATTGATCTGCACTTGATCAAGAAGGTGGAGGCGGCGATTGAAGCAAACGATCGTCGACCGATTAAAACCTGGTCCCGCCGTTCCATGATTATGCCGGAAATGGTTGGACTGACGATTGCTGTACACAACGGTCGTCAACACGTGCCCGTTTTGGTTAACGAAGAAATGGTTGGCCACAAACTGGGCGAGTTCGCTGCTACCCGCACTTACCGCGGTCACGCTGCGGACAAGAAAGCGAAGAAGCGCTAAGCCGAGGTTAAAAAGATGGAAGTAGCAGCAAAATTACGCGGCGCACGTCTATCGGCGCAAAAGGCGCGACTGGTAGCTGATCAGGTTCGCGGCAAAGGCGTTGAGGAAGCCCTGGATATTCTTGCATTTAGCAATAAAAAGGGTGCGGCGATCGTCAAGAAAGTACTGGAGTCGGCCATTGCCAACGCTGAGCACAACGAAGGTGCTGACGTTGACGAGCTGAAGGTGTCCACAATTTTTGTGGACGAAGGTATGACCATGAAGCGCATTAAACCGCGTGCGAAAGGTCGTGCAGATCGCATTCTTAAGCGTACTTGTCACATCACTGTGAAAGTGGCCGAGAAATAAGAGAGCAGGCGAGAAAACCATGGGACAAAAAGTACATCCTACCGGCATTCGTCTGGGTATCGTTAAAAAGCATACCTCTGTTTGGTATGCCGGCAGCGACGAGTACGCAGACAAGCTGTACACGGATCTGAAAGTTCGCGAATACATTCGCAAAAAACTGGCCCACGCTTCTGTGAGCCGTATCGAGATTGAGCGTCCGGCAAACACCGCACGTGTGACTATTCACACTGCGCGCCCGGGTATCGTGATCGGTAAAAAAGGTGAAGACGTAGAACGTCTGCGCAACGAAGTTAGCGCGCAGATGGGCGTACCTGTGCACATCGACATCGAAGAAGTGCGCAAGCCTGATATGGACGCGGCTCTGGTAGGCCAGAACGTTGCCCAGCAGCTGGAACGCCGTGTTATGTTTCGTCGCGCTATGAAACGTGCGGTACAGAACGCTATGCGTCAGGGTGCTGAGGGTATCAAGATTCAGGTAAGTGGTCGTCTCGGCGGTGCGGAAATCGCACGTACCGAATGGTACCGCGAAGGTCGTGTGCCCCTGCACACCCTGCGCGCTAACATCGACTACGCCACTGCTGAAGCGATGACTACCTACGGCATCATCGGTATCAAAGTGTGGATCTTTAAAGGCGAAGTTATCGGTGACGAAGTGCCCGATGAGAAGCCGGCTAAGAGCCGCAAGAAAGCTGCTAAATAAGGGGTACGCAGATGCTGCAACCAAAGCGTACAAAATTCCGCAAGGTACAGAAGGGTCGCAACCGCGGTCTTTCTCAGCGCGGCTCTAAAGTGAGCTTTGGCGAGTTTGGCCTTAAGGCTATCGGTCGCGGTCGCATTACTGCGCGCCAGATCGAAGCGGCTCGTCGCGCAATGACCCGTCACGTTAAGCGTGGTGGTAAAATCTGGATTCGCGTGTTTCCGGACAAGCCAATTACCAACAAGCCCCTCGAAGTTCGTATGGGTAAAGGTAAAGGTGGCGTTGAATACTGGGTAGCTCAGATCCAGCCGGGCAAAGTCCTCTATGAAATGGAGGGTGTGTCCGAGGAGCTGGCTCGTGAGGCTTTCGCACTTGCTGCGGCCAAGCTGCCTGTAAAGACAACTTTCGTTAAGCGTTCGGTGATGTAATGAAGACTGCAGATCTACGCGAAAAGTCAGTTGAAGAGCTGAACCAGGAACTGCTGAACCAGCTCGAAGCTCAATTTAAGCTTCGTATGCAAAAATCCACCGGTCAGCTGGCACAGACTCATCTGCTGAAGCAGACTCGTCGCGACATTGCTCGCATTAAGACTGTGTTGACCGAGAAGGCAGGTAACTAATCATGGCTGAAGCAAAACTGAAGCGTACTCTGACCGGCAAGGTTGTGAGTGACAAGATGGATAAAACCATCACCGTTTTGATCGAGCGCCGTGTTAAGCACCCGATCTACGGCAAAATTGTGAGCAAGTCCACCAAGCTTAAGGCTCATGACGAGAACAATGATTGCAGCATCGGTGATGTTGTAACCATCGAGGAATCTCGTCCGCTGTCCAAGAGTAAGTCCTGGGCCTTGCAGAAAATTGTAGAGCGTGCGGCGAAGGTATAACCCCTAGCGCATTGACTGCCGAATTGAAAGGTTTCGGAGAGAGACAATGATTCAAGCGGAATCCTACTTAGAAGTAGCTGACAACAGTGGGGCTCGCCGCGTCATGTGCATCAAGGTGCTGGGCGGCTCCCATCGTCGTTATGCCGGCGTGGGCGACATTATCAAGGTAACCGTTAAGGAAGCCATTCCCCGCGGTAAAGTAAAGAAAGGTCAGGTAATGAACGCTGTTGTGGTTCGCACCAAAAAAGGTGTACGCCGCAACGACGGATCCCTGATTAAGTTTGACGATAACGCAGCGGTACTGCTGAACCAGCAATTGGCGCCGGTTGGCACCCGTATTTTTGGTCCGGTAACTCGCGAACTGCGCGGTGAGAAGTTCATGAAGATCATCTCGCTCGCCCCCGAAGTTATCTAAGCCTCGAGCGGAGAAGAGTTATGCGCAAGATCAAGCGTGACGATGAAGTGATCGTTATCGCCGGTCGCGACAAAGGCAAGCGTGGTTCAGTACGTAAAGTACTGAACGACGGTCGCCTGATTGTTTCCGGCATACAGATGATCAAGAAACACCAAAAGCCAAATCCCCAGCTGGGCGTTGCTGGCGGCATCGTTGAAAAAGAAGCTGCGATCCAAGCTTCCAACGTAGCCATCTTCAACCCCAACACCCAGAAGGCTGACCGGGTGGGCTTTAAAGTACTGGAAGACGGCACTAAGATTCGCGTCTTCAAATCCAGCGGCGAAGCCATCTAAGGCTCTTGACGCAAAAGCAGGTTGGTAGATCATGGCAAAGCTTAAAGAGCTCTACACTAAGGAACTCGCGCCCAAGCTTAAAGAAGAGCTTGGTCTCGAGAATGTGATGGCAGTGCCGCGCATCACCAAGATCACCATCAACATGGGTGTTGGTGAAGCGATTGGTGATAAAAAGGTGCTGGAGCACGCTGTTAATGATATGACAGCAATTACTGGTCAAAAGCCCATCGTTACTAAAGCGCGCAAATCTATTGCGGGCTTTAAGATTCGCGACGGTTGGCCGATCGGCTGCAAGGTAACTCTGCGCGGTGAGCGTATGTATGAGTTCCTGGAGCGTTTGATCGACATCGCGATTCCGCGTATCCGTGACTTCCGTGGCATTAGCCCGAAGCAGTTCGACGGCCGCGGTAACTTCTCTATGGGCGTGACCGAGCAAATCATCTTCCCGGAAATTGACTACGACAAGGTAGACAAGCTCCGCGGTCTGGATATTTGTATTACCACTACAGCTGCAAGCGACGAACAAGGTCGTGGGCTGCTGAAAGCGTTCAACTTCCCTTTTAAGGGTTAAGAGGATTCCATGGCGAAGAAATCCATGATTGCGCGTGAGAACAAGCGCGCTCGAACCGCAGCTAAGTACGCCGAAAAGCGTCAAGAGCTGAAGGCGATCATCGCCAGTTCCACTGCTTCCGAAGAGGAGCAGTGGGAGGCTCAACTCAAGCTGCAGAAAATGCCGCGCGATGCAAGCCCGGTACGTCAGCAACGTCGCTGCCGTATTACTGGTCGCCCCCACGCTGTTTATCGCAAGTTCGGCCTGTGCCGTAACAAGCTTCGTGAAGCTGCGATGCGTGGTGATGTTCCTGGCCTCGTGAAGTCCAGCTGGTAATTACCAGCTGGTTTAAGGCAGATTTGAGGAGTCTCATAAGATGAGTATGCAAGATCCGTTGGCAGATATGCTGACTCGCATCCGCAATGCCCTGGCGCGCGGAAAGGCTGAAGTCACCCTGCCATCATCAAAACTGAAAGTGGCGGTAGCCAAAGTCCTGAAAGACGAAGGTTACGTAACTGATCTGAATGTAAGCGAAGGCGCTAAGCCTGACCTGACCATTGCTCTGAAATATTTCCAGGGCAAGCCGGTTATCGCTGAGCTGGACCGAGTTTCCCGTCCAGGCCTGCGTGCTTACACTGGTAAGAAAACTCTGCCGACCGTACGTGGTGGCCTGGGTATTGCGATCGTTTCCACCTCTAAAGGTGTGATGACTGACCGCGCTGCCCGTCAGGCTGGCATCGGTGGCGAAGTGCTCTGCACCGTATTCTAAGCGGGGGTCATAATGTCTCGAGTAGCAAATAGTCCGGTAGTTATCCCCGCAGGTGTTACCGTTGACCTGAAAGGTCAAAATATCGCTGTTAAAGGCGGTAGCGGTAACCTGGATATGGTTATTCACAGTGATGTAGAAGTGAGCGAGGCTGAAAGCCAGCTGACTTTTGCCGCACGCAATAACTCCAAGCAGGCCAGAGCATTAGCGGGTACCACCCGTGCACTGGTTAACAACATGGTGATAGGCGTAAGCGCTGGCTTCGAGAAGAAGCTGCAGTTGCTGGGTGTTGGTTATCGTGCGAAAGCCGCCGGTAAAACGGTTAACCTGACCCTGGGCTTCTCCCATCCGATCGATTATCAGTTGCCGGAAGGCGTGACTGCGGAAACTCCATCCCAGACTGAAATCGTACTGAAAAGCAGCAATAAACAGCTGCTGGGCCAAGTGGCCGCTGAGATCCGTGCGTTCCGTCCGCCGGAGCCCTACAAAGGTAAGGGTGTCCGTTATGCCGATGAGCGCGTGTATCGCAAAGAGGCCAAAAAGAAGTAAATAGGGCATAGATATGAACGTTAAGAAAGCATCTCGCTTGCGTCGTGCACGTCGTGCCCGCGCCAAGATCAGTGAGTTGGGCGCCGTTCGCCTCACCGTGAACCGCACTCCACGTCACATTTACGCACAGATCCTGTCTGCCGAAGGCAATGCGGTACTGGCTTCTGCCTCTACCCTGGACAAGGACCTGCGCTCAGGTAAAACCGGTAACGTCGACGCTGCTACCGCGGTTGGCAAACTGATCGCCGAGCGTGCTAAGGCCGCTGGTGTTGAACAAGTTGCCTTTGATCGCAGTGGCTTCAAGTACCACGGCCGTGTTAAGGCTCTGGCTGACGCTGCCCGCGAAGCCGGTCTGAAATTCTAAGGGTTGAGTTATGGCTAGAGAGAAAGACAAAAGCAACGACGAAGGCCTGCAGGAAAAGCTGGTCCAGGTCAATCGCGTTGCCAAGACTGTTAAAGGTGGTCGTATCTTCGCCTTTACCGCACTGACCGTAGTTGGCGACGGCAATGGTCGTGTTGGTTTTGGACGTGGTAAGGCACGTGAAGTGCCTGTTGCGATCCAGAAGGCGATGGAATCTGCGCGCCGCAACATGGTCCAGGTAGAACTGAATGGTGACACCATTCAGTACGCTACCAATGGTCGCCATGGTGGTTCCAAAGTTTACATGCAGCCCGCTTCCCAGGGTACCGGTGTAATTGCCGGCGGTGCTATGCGCTCCGTACTGGAAATGGCTGGTGTACACAACGTATTGGCTAAGTGTTACGGCTCCACCAACCCGGTGAACGTAGTACGTGCAACTTTCAAAGCTCTGGAGCAAATGCAGAGCCCCGAAGATGTTGCTGCCAAGCGTGGTAAATCAGTCGAAGAGATTCTGGGCTAATTACAGTCCAGATTTAAGGTTATTGGTGGGTTAAGACCATGGCTAAGAAGACCATTAAAGTCACCCAGACCAAAAGCATCAACGGACGCCTGAAAAGTCATCAGGCGTGTGTTGCGGGTCTGGGCCTGCGCCGCATCGGCCACAAAGTGGAAGTGGAAGATACTCCTTCCGTGCGCGGCATGATCAACAAAGTAAACTACCTGGTTAAGGTTGAGGGGGAATAATATGCGTTTGAACGATTTATCTCCCGCACAAGGCCACAAGCACAGCGCCAAGCGTGTTGGTCGCGGAATCGGTAGTGGTTTGGGTAAGACCGGTGGCCGCGGCCACAAAGGTCAAAAGGCGCGTTCTGGCGGCAGCGTTCGTCCGGGCTTCGAAGGCGGTCAGATGCCTTTGCAGAAGCGTCTGCCTAAGTACGGTTTCACCGCTCGTGTTTCTCGCTTCACCGCGGAAGTGCGTCTGGCGGAGCTGGCCAAGGTAGAAAATGACGTAATCGATTTGGCAGCGCTGAAGAATGCCGATATTATCGGCAGCCATATTAAACGCGCCAAAGTGTTCCTCTCAGGTGAGCTGACTAAAGCTGTTACCGTAAAGGGTCTGGGAGTGACCAAAGGTGCAAAGGCGGCTATTGAAGCTGCTGGCGGTAAAATAGAAGACTAATCGAGGCGCCAATGGCACGACCAGGATCCGGTGGAAATCCCCTGGGCAACAGCAAGGGATTGGGCGAGCTTTGGGCTCGCCTTCGTTTTCTGTTTCTAGCGATTCTTGTTTATCGACTGGGGACACATATTCCGGTGCCCGGTATTGATCCGGAAAAGCTGTCAAACCTGTTTAGCCAGAACCAGGGAACCATCCTTGGCCTGTTTAACATGTTTTCGGGCGGCGCCCTGGAAAGGATGAGTATTCTGGCTCTGGGCATCATGCCCTACATCTCCGCGTCCATTATCATGCAGTTAATGACCGCGGTAACTCCCTCGCTGGAAGCGTTGAAGAAAGAGGGGGAGGCTGGAAGGCGTAAGATCAACCAGTACACCCGCTATCTGACGGTATTGCTGGCCCTGATTCAGGGTGTCGGTATGACTTTCGGACTGGCAGGGCAGAACTTGGCTTACTCATCTGAGCCTGCGTTTGGTTTTTACTTTGTGGCGGTAACGTCACTAGTGACCGGTGCTGTATTTATGATGTGGCTCGGTGAGCAGATCACCGAGCGCGGTGTTGGCAACGGCATTTCTATGCTGATTTTTGCCGGTATCGTCGCCGGTTTACCCGGCGCCATCGGTCAGGCGTTTGAACAGGCGCGACAGGGTGAGCTGCATATTCTTATGCTGCTAATCATCGGCGTAATTGCCCTTGCTGTGGTGTTCTTTGTGGTGGTGATGGAGCGCGGTCAGCGTCGAATCACAATCAACCACGCCCGACGCCAGGCTGGTCGCTATTCTGCCGCACCGGCTGCACAGGCGAGCCACCTGCCCCTGAAGGTGAATATGGCCGGTGTGATTCCGGTGATCTTCGCCAGCAGTATCCTGCTGTTCCCGGCTACGCTGGCACAGTGGTTTGGTCAGGGCGGGGAAGGTATTGGTGCTCAGATTTTGCAGTGGATGGCATTGCAGCTGGGGCCAGGGCAGCCGCTGAACATTATTTTGTTCGCACTGCTGATTGGTTTCTTCTGTTTCTTCTACACGGCGTTGATGTTTAACCCGAATGAAGTTGCAGACAACCTGAAAAAGTCCGGTGCTTATGTACCAGGTATTCGCCCTGGTGAGCAGACAGCCCGCTATATCGATAGCGTGTTGACCCGACTCACCCTGGTAGGTGCCGTGTATATCGCGCTGGTATCCCTGCTGCCGCAGTTCCTGGTAGTTGGGTTTAACGTTCCCTTCTATCTGGGGGGTACCTCACTACTGATCGTTGTAGTCGTAGTGATGGACTTTATGGCACAGGTACAGTCGCATCTGCTGTCACACCAGTACGAAGGCTTGATGAAAAAAGCGAACCTGCAAAGCTACGGTCGTCGCTAGTGCGTCACCTGCTCGCAGTTTGATTGAATTGAGGTAAGGTCATGAAAGTACGCGCTTCTGTAAAAAAGATCTGCCGTAACTGCAAAATCGTACGTCGTAAAGGTGTTCTGCGGGTAATCTGCAGCGCTGAGCCACGTCACAAGCAGCGTCAAGGCTAAGAAGGGGCCAGCCCCTTTCAGGGTGCGTCCATTGGGCGCCCCTGTAAAAGCTGGAAGAATTCGCTGATCGCTACAGCCCCGTATCGATTAGCAACACCTCAAAATTTTTGGGGTGGGGAGGAGGTGGTAAAGCTTTCTTCCAATTGGGGGCGTTGACTGTCGTCCGCAGCCGTTTCGGGAGGCCGAAACGGTCGTGGGCTATTGCAAATTAGTGTCTGAAAAGCTATTCTTGCGCGCCTTTTTGGTGGCGCCGCCGGTTTTTTAGTCGCTGTCAGCGCCGAAATCAAAGTAGAGCCACATACTTATTATTTATAGCAGTGGCTCCAATACGTGGAGTACGCCTCTATGGCACGTATTGCTGGTGTCAATGTACCAGACCACAAGCACGCCGTGATCTCCCTGACTCACATTTACGGGGTAGGTCTCACTAAGTCAAAGTCTATTTTGGCAGCGGTTGGTATCGCTGAATCCACCAAAATCCGCGACCTGTCTGAAGAGCAGATCGAAACCATCCGCGGTGAAGTTGCAAAACTCACTGTAGAGGGTGACCTGCGCCGTGAAGTATCCATGAACATCAAACGTTTGATGGACCTGGGTTGCTACCGCGGTTTGCGTCACCGCCGCAGCCTTCCGCTGCGTGGTCAGCGCACCAAGACCAATGCTCGCACCCGTAAGGGTCCGCGCAAGCCGATTCGCAAGTAAGCCTGATTAAGGCGCGATATCGCGGTTTAACAAGCCCCTTCCGGTAGTGAACCGAGGGGATTTGATACAGGATTTAGGATACTGGTATGGCTAAGCCAAAAACTACTGTTCGCAAAAAGGTCAAAAAGACCGTTGTTGACGGTATTGCCCACATCCACGCATCGTTCAACAATACGATCGTGACGATCACTGATCGCCAGGGTAATACCCTCAGCTGGGCCACCGCAGGTGGATCCGGCTTCCGTGGCTCACGTAAGAGCACCCCGTTTGCAGCCCAGGTTGCCGCTGAGCGCGCAGGTACTGCAGCTCAGGAGTACGGCCTGAAAAACCTCGACGTAGAAGTAAAGGGCCCTGGCCCCGGTCGCGAATCTGCTGTTCGCGCACTGAACAACTGCGGCTACAAGATCACCAACATCACCGACGTGACGCCAATCCCGCATAACGGTTGTCGTCCGCCCAAGAAACGTCGCGTGTAAGAGGGGGCTGATAAAATGGCACGTTATATTGGACCAAAATGTAAACTGTCCCGTCGTGAAGGGACTGACCTGCAGCTGAAGAGTGGCGTTCGTCCGCACGACTCCAAGTGTCGCGCAGA
The DNA here is from genome assembly GCF_041447265.1 of Microbulbifer epialgicus. Classification (NCBI taxonomy): domain Bacteria; kingdom Pseudomonadati; phylum Pseudomonadota; class Gammaproteobacteria; order Cellvibrionales; family Microbulbiferaceae; genus Microbulbifer; species Microbulbifer epialgicus. The sequence goes on along the minus strand of NZ_JBGMEK010000009.1, from coordinate 68,460 downwards.
ATCCAAGCCCGGTCAGCACGGTGCTGGTCGTGGTCGTCTGTCCGACTACGGTATTCAGTTGCGCGAGAAGCAAAAAGTTCGCCGTATCTATGGCGTACTGGAAAAGCAGTTCCGTAACTACTATAAGGAAGCGGCGCGCCTGAAAGGTGCAACTGGTGAGAACCTGCTGCAACTTCTGGAAAAACGCCTGGATAATGTGGTTTACCGCATGGGCTTCGGCTCAACTCGCTCTGAAGCGCGTCAGTTGGTTTCCCACAAGGCGATTCTGGTAAACGGCACAACTGTTAACATTCCTTCTTTTCAAATTAAAGAAGGTGATGTAGTTGCTGTACGTGAAAAAGCTAAGAAGCAGCTGCGTATCCAGAATTCCGTTTCCCTCGCTGCCCAGCGTGGCGATGTCGAGTGGGTAGACGTAAACGCGAGCAAACTGGAAGGCACTTTCAAGCGCACTCCGGATCGTGTCGATCTGCCGGCAGAGATCAACGAAAACCTTATCGTGGAACTGTACTCCAAGTAACAATTAGTCCACTTTAAGGAATGCAACTGTAAACAGGTATGGCTATGCAGACTGCTGTCAACGAGTTTTTGACACCGCGTCGTATTGACGTCACCGAGTACAATCCGAATCACGCCAAAGTGGTTCTGGAGCCCCTGGAGCGTGGCTTTGGCCACACTCTTGGCAATGCGCTGCGTCGCATCCTGCTGTCCTCCATGCCGGGCTGCGCCGTCACCGAAGTCGAAATCGACGGTGTCGAGCACGAGTACAGCGCGATTGAAGGTGTGCAGGAAGATGTAATTGAAATCCTGCTCAACCTGAAAGAAATCGCGGTTGTCATGCACGGCAAGGATCAGGCGGTATTGAGCCTGAGCAAAAAGGGCCCAGGTGCAGTGACTGCTGGAGATATCCAGGTGGATCACGATATCGAGATTGTGAATCCTGAACATGTGATCGCCAACATCACTGGTGATGTGGAACTCAACTTGCGTCTCACAGTAGCGCGCGGCCGCGGTTATCAGCCGGCTGACGCTCGTCGTGACGATGAGGAAGAGAGCCGCGTGATCGGCCGTCTGCAGCTGGACGCTTCTTACAGCCCAGTTCGCCGTGTGTCCTACAGCGTCGAAAGTGCGCGTGTAGAACAGCGTACCGACCTGGACAAGCTGGTTCTGGATCTGGAGACCAACGGTACTCTGGACCCGGAAGAAGCAATTCGCCGCGCCGCCACTATCCTGCAGCAACAGCTGGCAGTATTTGTGGACCTTGAAGGCGAGAAGGACGCGCAACCTAAGGCTGAAGAGCCTGAAGTTGATCCGGTACTGCTGCGCCCGGTTGATGACCTGGAGCTGACCGTTCGTTCGGCTAACTGTCTGAAAGCAGAAAACATTTACTACATCGGTGACCTGATTCAGCGCACCGAAGTGGAGCTGCTGAAGACTCCGAATCTCGGTAAGAAGTCCCTGACTGAAATCAAGGACGTACTGGCTTCCCGTGGTTTGTCTCTGGGAATGCGCCTGGAAAACTGGCCACCAGCCAGCCTGAAGGGCGACAGCAAGTTAAGCCCCCTGTAAGCATTTGGTAGTTGCGGTATTGCCGCGACTAGTAGAAAGAACCCGAGCGGTGCCACAGCTTAACGCGACACCGCTCCAGAACGACCTGCTGTGACAGCAACCGAGGTCGTAAGGAATTGAGTCATGCGTCATCGCTATAGTGGCCGTAAATTCAGCCGTACGAGCGCTCACCGCAAGGCCATGTTCAAGAACATGACCGCCTCTCTGGTGGAGCACGAACTGATCAAAACCACACTGCCTAAAGCCAAGGAGCTGCGTCGCGTTGCCGAACCGCTGATTACCCTGGCTAAGAAAGACAGTGTTGCCAACCGTCGTCTAGCTTTTGCCCGTATCCGTGATAAGGATGCTGTGCGCAAGCTGTTCGATGAGCTGGGTCCCCGTTACGAAGCCCGTCCAGGCGGTTATATCCGTATCCTGAAATGTGGCTTCCGCGCTGGTGACAAAGCGCCGATGGCTTACGTTGAGCTGGTGGATCGCCCACAAGCTGAAGACGAAGCTGCTGAAGCATAAATTGCATTAGCAATTTTGCTAAGGAAGGCCGGTCATAGACCGGCCTTTTTTATGCCTTGTAGGAGAGATTGGATGTCTTTTGAGCAATTGTTAAAACACTTGAACCCACAGATTGTTGGCAGTCTGAAACGTGCTATCGAGCTAGGGACGTGGCCCAATGGTGTTGCGATCACGCCTGAGCAGCGCAGCCTTTGCGCGGAAGTTGTGGCCAATTGGGAGGTGCATAATTTGTCGAGGGAACAGCAGGTTGGTTATGTAGCGCCAAAACCTTCGAAAGACCCCTGTGCGAGCAAGAAGGGCGATGAAGAGCCGCTAAGCTGGGTTTAACTAGAATCCAGATTGTTTGCCACCTGGTTGACCTTTACTAAAGATTGGCGCGAATATCTACACATGGGCGCTAATTCCATTCATCTCTACCGCTATCTCTGCTTATATAGTTACCGACAAGTAGAAACATAATTTTAATTTGCTCGGTAACTGAAAATGAAAAGACTGATATTGCTTGCCGGTGCAGTAACCTTGGCCGTGGTTGGCATTGATCACTACAACATTGATGTGAAGGCCAGTGTGGCCAAAGTGCGACAGTTCATAGAACCAATCACGGAAAATAACGAGCTCGCGAAGGATATCTCTGAAAAAATACCTTGGTCACAGCTGGAAAATACCGAGGTAAAAGAACTGTTAAATCATCCGCGCGTTAAGGCGTATCTGGATCAGGAGCAGCTAAAGCAGGCGCTACAGGATTACTTTGCTGACTTGGGTAATTTATCGAGTGAAGAAGCCTGGTCGGCGATAGAAAAAGTAGAGAGAGAAAATCGCGTAACAGGCTATGAGGCACTCTCTCTAAAGTTGGCTTGGTTGGAAAAAAACAGCATCAATGAGACGGAGTTTAAACAGCGCGCAGAAGAGCTGTTTAATAATTATCGTGAGAAGGCCCAGTCAGTAATCAATCGCTACGATCCACATAAACAGGTACCGGGTTTTTCTACTTATAAAGATTTGGAGCGGTCAATAGTGGAGGAAGTACAGCAAATGACTTCTTTCCCCAATGGTATGAGTAAGCATGAATACTTGCGTAAGCGCCTGCAAGAAGCGCGAGAAACAGTTTACGGGACCTGATCGATTGCAGTGCTGTTATCTAGACTATTTAACAGCACTGCCATTTATTTGTTCTACATGAATAACCCAATCAAGTCGTAGAACCAATTGTGATTTTCTTCAAAGTCAGAGACCTCATCCGTTTCATAAGCGCGGATCATGCCCCCACCGTTATGATTTACAATGTTGTCGAGGAAGTCTTTTAGTTCCAGCCCATGCTCCGCTATGTCACCATAATGTAGGTCGATAATCGTGGTGCAATGACTCTCGTTAAGGTTGCGGTACATCGGGAAGTAGTAGCCCCAGTTACTGGTTTGATCCAGCAGTGGGATCAAGTTGTCATGAGTGTCCTTCTTCCAGCGCTGGCGTAATTTATTCAGACGGGAATCAGCATCGGGATCATTATATATATCTTCGTAGAAGCGTTCATATGAATAGGATGAGAAATTGCCATCCGCAAGGAAGTGCGTAATGCCGAGGCGGTCTGTTGGGAATTTATTGGATAATGCACTATAGATGGATGCTAACTGATTGCTGTCGAACCCTGGTGTAAAAGCTTTTATTGCATTAATAGGGTTCTCTTCATTGGGGTCCCCGTCAGTTGTATAGGTGGTCCAGGAGTGAAGCACTTCGTTATGTAGCGGCAGCGATGGGAACGCAGTACTGTTCTCACTGTCCAGGGGTGCTTTGTAAAGCGGGCCGGAATCATCTATCAAATAACCATAGTCTACGTCCATATCCTCGCGGAGTTTGGTGTAATTTAAAAGAGCTCCCACACTTCCCGCACTACATCCAGCAGTCAACATTTGTTTGGGTTTCTGCAAATTATTTTTTACCCAAGAGGTCACCGCCTGCACATTGCGTAAACCATTGTGATGCCAAATCAAATCAGGGTTCTGGCCACTGGAATCTTCGTAAATTTCAGTTTTATCCCCGACATAAATATCGCCGGTGCAATAAGGAACGTAGACTAGGTTCCATTCGCCGGTTTTATATTGGTTATACGGGTGGTGGGTATAGATAAGGGGGGATACACCTGCAGTCGTAAGGTTGTCCAGATTGCTAAAATCCAACAAGTTTACATTACTGAGATAGTCGTCCGGAATTCCATTTGGGTTTCGTGCTCCACGGATTCCTGCCTGTCCAGAACAACTTTCATAGTCCCAACAGGCACCACCACCCTCGAAATAGAAAACGGTATTACTAGTATCGGGCACCCGATAGACAAAGAATTTATAGGGAGAACCATTACCGCACATGGCGCCGGTGCTGGCGGGGACATCAACTTTTTGCCAAGTATTGAAATCGTTTGGGTCAAAGTCATCATTGAAACCAGGCTCATCCATAGTGAGTGGATACATCCCTTGAGCCTGCTCGGCAGTTACAGGGGCATCTGCATTGGGTGGGTCAAATAGATGCTTTAAGGTTGTCCAAAAATTATAATCTCCCGGCTCGGCTTGCGCATAGGAGGCGATAAGTAGTGAACTGGCAAAGATTGCCGTTACAAAACGACGGAGAATTTTTATCATTATTAATCCCCTATAGATAATTAGTGTTTGTCTCTCTGGACGAGGCCAGCTTGTGGGCGCAGGGGAGATAAGGAAACTTGGGGCCCCAACTTATTTCCCTGCGAACAAACCAGGGTGCTCGTCCAAATCGCTGTTTTTATAAAGCCTAAAGAGGTTAGTTAATAATGAACTATCGGTCTACAGAGAGGAGCATAAAAACCATATGGTCATAAATGACTGATTGGTTTTATTTAAATGGCGGAAATTATTTTAATAATAATTTTTTATTTGTAGATGTTTTGGTGGGTGAAAGAATAATTTGCATAGATAGTCAGTTAGCGGTGTGGGCAGGCTTGATATTAGAATTCACTGAGTTGTTATTTTGGCTGCGTGTTAGAAATATTGATTCGTTGAATGGTTGGGTTTTCCATTATCTCAGAGTGTTAGGGCCTCTTTAGTTTCTGTTGCAATTCTCTCTTGTACCTGTTCCAGAAAATGTTGCTTTTCTCTGAGAATTCTATTTGCTTGTGCCAGGCTTACTATTTGAAAATTAACTCTGTCTCGGGCTTTAAGTTGGCCTAGTCTGTGAAGGTCTGCTCGGATGACATTAGCTATTCGAGGGTAGCCGCCGATAGTTTGCCCCTCTATAAAAGAAATAATTGGTTCCCCATTCGGTGGAATTTGAATACTGCCCTGGAGTAGCCCGGAGGAAATCATCTGCTCCGAAGTCTCAGTCTGGACACCAGATGTCGGAGTAATTGAGGGGGTTAAGCGGATGCCCATACGGTTACTTTGGGCAGATATGTCATAAGTAGTGTTGAAAAAATTCTCTATAGTTTCTTGAGTAAAAGTGTTTCTTTCCGGTCCATCAACAACCCTAAGTTGTGGGTGTGTTGTATAAATAGGTTGGTATCTTTGTTCCAATTGCCTGTTTTTTGCTATTCGGCTGTTCTCAAAATAAAGGGTATCACCGTCTTTGATAGCGCCGTTGTTACGGCCACCAAAGTTACTAATTAAATGAGTCGCGGCGCTTTTTAGAATTCTTGGAACAGATATTTTTGCAGAAAAGCCGATATAGGATCGAGCGCCACTATTGAGCTTGGAAAAATCTAGAATATCGCCATGTTCCACCTGAATAGTTTTAAAATTATCGACTGGATTCTTATTCAGGAAAACCTTAAATTGTGCGCCAGTGATAACGATTGAAATATCACAGTCGAATTCAATACGAGGACCAATTAAAGTGATTTCCAGTACCGGGTTGTTCAGTGGGTTACCCAGCAACAGATTGGCCAATTTCATTGAAAGGACATCGGCAGCGCCTCCCAGGGGAATCCCGTAATGCATCTGTCCGGGGCGCCCGGAATCCTGGATGCTGGTTTGCAGGCCTGCTCGTGTAAATGTAATACTCATATGGGCTCTCTAAAATTTACACTGTAATTACAAAGTAAAATCTGCAAAATCCCGTTTTTCGATAGCATAGAATTTGATGACATCCAGAGGGTCGGCAATAAAAGGGGAGCTGCTGGATGGTTGGAACAGCTTAAAGGGCGTTTGCCCGATAATCTGCCACCCTCCAGGTGTGGCCTGAGGATAGATTCCGGTTTGGTTGCCACCGATACCGACAGCCCCTGCTGGAACACGCAGGCGAGGAGATTTCTTGCGAGGGCAGTGCAATTTGATGTCAAGTCCTCCGAGATACAGGAAGCCAGGTGTAAAACCCAACATATGTACGAGATAAGAATTGCTGGTATGTAGGCTGATGATCTCTTTTCGAGAAAGTTTGGTGTACTCGCTTAGCAGCTGCATATCCGGAGCAAATTCCTCCTCATAACAGACAGGAATCCGGATCAGGCGGGGTCTTCTGTCGATCTCTACAGGGTTTTCCAGGAAGTCATGGGTGAGTTTGTTTAGTTTATATGATAGTGATTCACTTCCTGGTTGGAGGGAATCAAAGGAGATTGTCAGGCATTGGTAGGCGGGGATCAGGTCGATAATGTTGGTAAGGCTTTGCTTTAGAATATACTGCCTCAATCCAATAATATACCGACTAAGCTGTTCACTGGGCTCTGAAAAGAAGCGGATATCCAGGGCGCTATCACCATTAGTGACGATCTCAAAGCTGGGCTTTTTGGGATTGGGAGTATGAACATGTGAGGTCATCGTCGCAGACTCAGTCCGCTGAATTGAAAATAGTTAAACAATCTTTCTGCGATTTTTGGTGCTTCAGGAGTATCGCCATGCAGGCAAATTGTGTCCACAGAAAACTGTAAAACTTTACCGTAGTAGCTGTTAAAGCTGCCGCCTTTTGCCAGGGCTAATGCCTGAGCCAGGCACCTGTCCAGGTCTGTAATAACCGATCCTGGTAGTGTGCGTGGCGTGAGCTGCTGCCTATTTAAGTACAGGCGGTCCATAAAACCCTCACGAATAAATTGTTTACCCAATTCAGCGGAAGCGGCTTCCATAGCTCCATTGGCAAGGCCGACTATTTTGAGAGTGGGATATTCCTGACTAAATAGTTCAATGATTTGTTTTGCGAGTTTTCTGTCTGCCTCGGCGTCATTATATAGAGCACCGTGTAACTTAAAATGGTCAAGTGTTATTCCGGCTTCATCAGCGAGCCCTTCCAAAAGCCCAACCTGTTTATGTAGGGTGTCAAGTAGTAGGTTTTTTGGGATTTCAATGGATTTTCTGCCGAAATTTTCCCGGTCAGGGTAGCTGGGATGAGCGCCGATTTTTAAATTGTTTTGCAGCGCATTTTCAATGGATCTACGTATGATGTCAGGGTTTCCAGCATGGCCGCCACAGGCGATATTGCAGCGGGAGATAAAAGGCATAATTTGCGCGTCCCTCTTGCAGCTGGCCAAATCAGATCCTTCGCCTAGGTCGCAGTTGATATCGATTTCCATTCTTCACAGCTCATGATCGGAGAAAATTCTGCCTAATAAAAAATGTTTAATTGTTGTTAGTAGTGCATGTTTCAATCTCCATAGAGGTTCCCTGATTCGCAGAGCGATAGCATCCACCCAAGGGTGAGCAGAAGCAGAAGTCGACTGATATTTTCCTTCTTTCTTTGTCTAGCTTTTTCCAGAGATCGTAAGATCGCTCACCATAAGATAATGCAAACATTCGGTTCTTGGAGTTCGCTGGGATTAAACGGTTGGATAAAGTTGAGGTGATTATATTTCCTTTGTCTAGGCTGGAGGCGTCGTCATTATTTGTCAGTTTTTTTATGAATTCCTGATATTCCTGTTGGCAGCAGGCATTCAGGAATTCCCTGGCGGTATGATAGGTGGTCTGCTCATAATTGATGCTGAAATCCTTCAGTAGAGCTGGACTTGATCCCACATTGTAAAGTTCAAAATAAATTGATGGTTTGTCATCATCAAGGTCGTAATTGCTCTGTAAAAATTGAATTACAGGCATGGTCATTATTTTGACTTGTTTATTTGCTGCTTTGGCCTGCAGATAAGTTGCATAGAAGGAGGCAAGGGAAACCATCATTGCGCATAGTGCAATAATTAAGTTTAACTTTTCTTGATCCAATTTTTTTATCATTTCCCACGTTCCGTTGCTACAGGTATTCGATGGTTTTATTGATATAGGAGCCAGATTGCGATTCAGCTCCTTACTATTGATTACCCAAGCATCGGCTTTAGGAATCGACCGGTATGGGAAACGTCCATTTCCGCTACGTCCTCAGGTGTCCCCGCTGCAATTATTTGCCCGCCGCCTGAGCCTCCTTCCGGGCCCAAGTCTACGATCCAGTCTGCAGTTTTGATGACGTCCAAATTGTGCTCAATAACAACGATGGTATTGCCGTGATCGCGCAGGCGGTGCAATACATCCAGCAATAATTGGATATCGGCAAAGTGCAGACCGGTGGTGGGCTCGTCGAGGATATACAGGGTTTGTCCGGTATCACGCTTGGATAGCTCGCGAGAGAGTTTCACTCGCTGAGCTTCACCACCAGAAAGGGTGGTGGCCGCCTGGCCTAGTTTGATATAGGAGAGACCCACATCCATTAAGGTTTGTAGTTTCTTGGCAATTACTGGAACGGGGTCAAAAAACTCTCGGGCATCTTCGACAGTCATTTCCAATACTTCGTGGATACTCTTGCCTTTGTAATGTACCTCCAAGGTCTCGCGATTGTAGCGCTTACCGTGACAGGTGTCGCAGGGTACATAGATATCAGGCAGAAAATGCATTTCTACCTTGATGACCCCATCTCCTTGACAGGCCTCGCAGCGTCCTCCTTTGACGTTAAAGCTGAAACGCCCCGGCTTATAGCCTCGGGAGCGGGCTTCTTGAGTGCCGGCAAACAGGTCACGTATCGGGGTGAATATTCCAGTATAAGTAGCCGGGTTGGATCGGGGGGTGCGTCCGATTGGGCTCTGGTCTATATCCACGCACTTATCGAAGTACTCCAGACCATGTACCGCCCGGTGGGGTGACGGCTTCAAGGTGGTGGCCTTGTTTAGCGCAGTGGCGGCAAGTGGGTACAGGGTGGCGTTAATCAGTGTGGATTTGCCGGAGCCGGAAACGCCTGTCACACAAGTGAACAGGCCCACAGGAATTTCCAGGTCTACGTTCTGCAAGTTGTTCCCGCTGGCGCCTTCAAGGTGCAGGATATAGTCGGGGTCGGGAATATAGCGCTCTTCCGGTATAGCGATTTGTCTCTTGCCGGAAAGATACTGGCCGGTAAGTGATTTCTTGCACTTGGCAATCTTGTCGGCGGTGCCGGCCGCAACCACTTCGCCACCGTGCACGCCGGCACCGGGGCCGATATCGACAATAAAATCGGCGCTACGGATCGCATCTTCGTCGTGCTCGACGACAATCACAGTGTTGCCAATATCGCGTAAGTGAGTGAGGGTATTCAGCAAGCGCTCATTATCCCGCTGGTGCAGGCCAATAGATGGCTCGTCGAGGATATACATCACGCCTACAAGGCCGGCACCGATTTGGCTGGCGAGACGGATACGCTGTGCTTCGCCCCCAGATAGAGTTTCTGCACTGCGGTTCAGAGTCAGGTAATTGAGGCCTACATCTACTAGGAAGCGGAAGCGATCGCGAAGCTCTTTGAGGACTTTGTCGGCAATTTCTTTCTGTGCGCCTTTGAAAGTCAGTTGGTGGTCGAAGTAATCGAAGGCATCACCCACCGGGAGCTCGGTAATCTGTGCCAATGTGCGGTTATCCACAAAGACGTGCCGGGCTTCACGGCGCAGGCGCGTGCCATGGCACTCCGGGCACTTCTGGGTGCTCAAGTATTTGGCGAGTTCTTCGCGCACAGATTGGGATTCGGTATCCCGGTAACGGCGCTGGAAGTTGGGGATAATGCCCTCGAATGTATGCTGGCGTACAGTGACGTCACCGCGGTCGTTGACATAGCTGAAGTCGATTTCTTCATCGCCGCTACCCTGCAGTATGATCTTGCGGTGGGCCTTGCGCAGCTTTTTCCAGGGCTTATCAAGGTCAAAACCATAGTGCTCAGCGAGGGAGTCGAGCATGTGGTAGTAGTAAATATTGCGTCTGTCCCAACCGCGGATGGCGCCCTCGGAAATACTGCACTCCTGGTCGAGAATTACTTTGTCCTCGTCGAAGAACTGCTTGACTCCCAGGCCGTCACAGCTGGGGCAGGCGCCGGCGGGATTGTTAAATGAAAAGAGTCGCGGCTCCAACTCATCTAGGGAGTAGTCGCATACAGGGCAGGCGTGGCGTGCAGAGAAGAGTCGGTCGTCCTGGCCGCCGTCCATAAAGCTGATAGAGGCGATGCCGCTAGTAAGATTCAGTGCGGTTTCGAAGGATTCTGCCAAGCGCAGCTGCAGGTCGTCGCGCACCTTGAAACGATCCACTACCACTTCGACGGTGTGCTTGCGGCGCTTATCCAGTTTGGGGGTGTCATCCAGGTCACAGATCACGCCGTCGATGCGCGCGCGCACAAAGCCATCGCGGCGCAATTGCTCGAATACATGTTGGTGCTCGCCTTTGCGATCACGTACGACCGGTGCCAGTAGCATGACTTTACTGCCCTCCGGCAGGGCCAGCACCTGATCCACCATCTGACTCACCGTTTGGGCTTGTAGCGGTTCGTTGTGGTCCGGGCAGCGGGGCTCGCCGACGCGGGCAAACAAAAGCCGAAGGTAGTCGTAAATCTCAGTAATCGTACCCACTGTTGAGCGAGGGTTATGGGAGGTGGATTTTTGCTCTATGGAGATCGCCGGGGACAATCCCTCTACAGTATCCACATCGGGCTTTTCCATCATCGATAGGAACTGGCGCGCGTAAGTGGAGAGGGATTCCACATAGCGCCGCTGGCCCTCGGCATAGAGGGTGTCAAATGCCAGGGAGGATTTGCCGGAACCAGACAGTCCGGTAATTACAATCAATTTGTCACGGGGAATGTCGAGATCGATATTCTTCAGGTTGTGGGTGCGGGCACCCCTTACATAAATCGTGTCCACGCTCTACCTATCTGCTGCTAGTACTGGGTCGGGCCTCGGGCTTGCTCCGCGCGGGGCGATCACAACTGCGGTGCCGGAAAAACAATCGAGTATAAACTCGCTACCTGATGTGCCAAAATCGTCTGCCACAAAATTCCAATAACTAGACATAAATGAACTGATGATTCCCGTAATCCTCTGTGGTGGCAGCGGTTCACGCCTCTGGCCTCTTTCTCGCGAAACATACCCAAAACAGTTTTTGCCGCTGGTCGGTGATGAGACCATGTTACAGTCTACCGTTAGACGCCTGGAGGGACTGCCGAAGCTGCAGCCGCCGATTTTGGTGTGCAACGAGGAGCATCGATTTGCGGCAGCTGAACAGTTGCGGGAGGTCCGGCATGATGCCCAATCAATTTTACTGGAACCCTGCGCGCGCAATACGGCTCCGGCAATTGCATTGGCGGCCTTGGCAGCTCTGGAGTCCGGCGAAGATCCACAGCTACTGGTGTTACCAGCGGATCACGCGGTGGCGGATGTGCCGGCCTTCCAGGAAGCGGTGCTACTGGCGAGTGACCTGGCGGCCCAGGGACACTTGGTGACTTTTGGTATTGTGCCGACGCGTGCTGAAACAGGCTATGGCTATATTCGCCGTGGGGAGGCTCTGGCAGCTGATGTCTGGAAGGTAGCGGAATTTGTCGAGAAGCCGAATATCGATACTGCGGAGGCTTACTTATCTGATGGCGACCATTCTTGGAATAGTGGCATGTTCCTGTTTCGTGCGTCGCGCTACCTGGAAGAGTTGGGTCACCACCGGGGAGATATTCTCGCTGCCTGCCAAAGCGCCTACGAATGCGCCGCGCGTGATCTGGATTTCACCCGGGTGAACAAGGAAGCCTTTGCCGCCTGTGCCGATGAGTCGGTGGACTACGCGGTAATGGAGCCAACTGAGTCTGCAGCCGTAGTATCCTTGGATGCCGGTTGGAGTGATGTGGGCTCTTGGCTCGGTCTCTGGGAGTTGGCGGAGCGGGATGCCGATGACAATTTGCTGCAGGGGGATGTGTTGCTGGAGGGCAGTGAAGGCTGTCTGGTGCGGGCAGAAAGTCGCCTGGTAAGCCTGTTAGGTGTGAAAGACCTAGTGGTTGTGGACACGGATGATGCTCTGTTGATCGCTGAAAAACAGCGAGTACAGGACGTCAAGAAGCTGGTTAGTAGCCTCAAGTGCTCAGGGCGAACTGAAGCGCGGCGCCACCGCAAGGTCTACCGGCCCTGGGGCTATTACGATTCCATCGATGCCGGGCCTCGCTTCCAGGTCAAACGGATCGTGGTCAAACCTGGACAGCAGTTGTCTCTGCAAATGCACCATCACCGCGCTGAGCACTGGATTGTGGTGCGTGGTACCGCCAAGGTAACCCGCGATGATGAAGAACTATTGATTACCGAGAACCAATCTACCTATATCCCTTTGGGGGTGGTGCATAGGCTGGAAAACCCGGGAACCATTCCTTTGGAGTTAATTGAGGTGCAATCCGGTAGTTACCTGGGAGAAGATGACATAGTGCGCTTTGATGATGACTATGGCCGTGGTTAGAAATGCCCGAAACTTGTACGCCTTCCCCTACAGCCTGGCGGCTGCTCACTGTACAATGCGCGCCCAATTTGACGCTGTTCCAGGAACCGCATGAATTCCACTGAGCGCAGGGCCCTGAGCGGGCTGGCTTCCCTTTATATTTTTCGCATGCTCGGCTTGTTTATGGTGTTGCCGGTCCTCACGGTTTACGGTGAAGGCTACCGGGACAGTACGCCAATGCTGTTGGGGCTGGCCATGGGCGCCTATGGGTTGAGCCAGGCAATTTTACAGATACCCCTGGGAATTTTGTCTGACCGCTGGGGCCGCAAACCCGTTATCTACACCGGCCTAGTCCTGTTTGCCCTAGGCAGTGTAATCGCTGCGCTAACAGATTCAGTCTACGGCCTCATCCTAGGCAGGGTCCTGCAGGGCTGTGGTGCTATCGCTGCGGCGGTCATGGCTTTGGTTGCCGATCTCACACGGGATGAGAAGCGGGGCATTGCCATGGCTGTGATCGGGGCATCTATCGGCGTAGCTTTTATGCTGGCGGTGGTTCTTGGCCCGGCACTCGCAGGAGCCGGCGGCCTACCGGCCATTTTCTGGGTTACCGCGGGGCTGGCCCTACTGGGAATATTGCTGGTTTGGCTAGTGGTGCCGACACCTCAGATGGCAAAGCGTCCGGCAGTTCTCGCTAGAGGGTTTCACAGGGTTCTGGGAAGCGGCCTTACCTGGAGATTAGTTTCTGGAGCTTTCTTTTCTCATCTTTTGTTGACTGCTATGTTTATCGCCCTGCCGCTTGTGCTTGTCGACAGGCTTGGTTGGCCGGCAGAGGAGCATTGGAAGCTATACGGCCCGCTGATGCTGGGCACTTTCATCCTGATGCTGCCCCTGATGCGGGCGGCTGAGCGTACTGGCAAGGCCGGCCTCGCGTTGAATGTTGCCAGCATTGCCCTGGCGGGGGGCAGTGCAGCGTTGCTACCGATGAATGGTCCTGTGGCTGTGGTATTACTGCTGGGCATTTTCTTTACCGGTTTCAACTTGCTCGAGGCTCTGTTGCCCGCGCAATTGACCCGCAAAGCGCCAGGGGATGCCCGCGGTGCGGCTTCGGGACTCTATGCAACTTTACAGTTTTTTGGCACTTTTGTAGGTGGCAGCCTGGGTGGCTACCTGTTTGGACTTGGAGGGGCCAGTGCGGTGGCATGGCTCGGTTTTACTGTAGTGTCGGTTTGGATGCTGCTGTGGTGGTTACTGCGTGAGCGGACGCCAAATGCCTGCGAAGGTAGCGCTTACTAACCAGTAGCGTCTGTTGTATGCTACTGGATAAAAATACACTGGTCGCCAAACCGGGCGGCCGCACGTTGTCGATGTGAGTGATCTCACATCTTAATTTCTTGAATGGTTATTACCTGGGCGGGACCCGGGTCGAAGAGAGGAGAGGGCCATGGCCAGGGGGATCAACAAAGTAATTCTGATTGGTAATCTGGGTAATGATCCGGAAACCAAATATATGCCGAGCGGCGGTGCTGTAACCAATGTGAGCCTGGCTACCAGTGAGAGCTGGAAGGACAAGCAGACAGGCCAGCAGCAGGAGCGCACTGAATGGCACCGAGTGGTGTTCTTTAACCGTCTGGCTGAGATTGCCGGTGAGTACTTGCGCAAAGGCTCTAAAGTGTACGTTGAGGGCTCACTGCGCACCCGCAAATGGCAGGATAAGAATACCGGTCAGGACCGTTACACTACCGAGATTGTTGCTAGTGAAATGCAGATGCTCGACGGCCGCGGAGAGCAGGGCGGTTTCGGCCAGGGCATGGGCGGTGCCGGAATGGGGGCTGCAGGAATGGGCGGGCAGTCTATGGGCGGGCAGTCTATGGGCGGAGCCCAGGGTGGCTACGAACAGCAGAGCGGTTATCAACAGGGCGGTCAGGACTCTTTCGCACAGGGGCGCACAGCTCCATCATCGATGGCGCCATCCAGTAAGCAGCAGCCTCAGCAGCAGTCCAATCAGGGGCCAGCAGGTGGCTTCGATAACAGCTTTGACGACGATATTCCCTTCTGAGGCCGGTCCATCCAGTGTCTGATCTACACACCGGCTACAAGCCGGATACGGTCTCAGTTATCACTGCCGGCAATGATATCGACGGCGCGTTGCAGAAACGTCTGCAGCGCGCCGGCTTTCGTATACAGCAGTTATTACCCGCAGAGCTCGATCAGTTGCGCCCGGGCTCGATTGTTATCAATGCCTCGGTTTGCGCCGATGATCAAGGCATGCCGGAGGCTTTGCAAGTGGCTAAGAGACTTGCTGAGACCCCCTGTCAGCACGTAATCCACCTTTCTTCTTACCAGGTTTTTGCCGGAGGTGAACAGCGCCGATACGACGAGGATGAAGTGGCCGATCCACAAGCTCGTAGCGGACGTCAATGGTTGGCTTGTGAGCGGGCTCTGGCCAGCTTGGAGAACCTGACGATCCTGCGATTTGGCTGGATGGTGGATAGCAACCAGGATGCTCTTCTGGGGCGGGTATTGCGCGGTTTTGTGGCGGGTGAGCCACTCGCACTGGATGGCCTTAATAGCGGTAACCCGGCTACGGTTCTCGATATGTCTCGTGTGACGGTCGCGGTTGCGCAACAGTTGGCTAGTGGCGCCAGCTCTGGGGGGGTATACCATTACGGTAGTTCGGATAGCTGCACCGCTATAGAGTTTGCGTTGGAAGTCGTGGAGAGAGCACAGTCATTCCACGATGAAGAGCGGTTTGCGCAGCTGAGTACGCTGGAGGACTCAGAGCAGAGGGATCGCAGTGTTGTGCTGGCCTGTGGCAAGTTGCGCGATGTTTTTGGCATCCAGCAGCATAGCTGGCGCCAGGGACTAACTCGGCAGGTAGAGCTTTGGCTGGAGCGCCTGGGGGCCGAGAAATCAGCGTAGACCGGTTTACCGTAAATACGATAAGGGCGCCAAGTTGGCGCCCTTATTTTTATCTTATCAAACCTTGTCGAAGACCAGGCAGGCGTTGGTGCCGCCAAAGCCAAAACTGTTGGACATGGCCCGCTGAATGCCACACTCGCGGACTTCAGTTACCAGATCCATACCTTGGGCTTCGGGGTCCAGATTATCCACATTGGCAGAAGCGGCGATAAAGTTGTTTTGCATCATCAGCAGGCTGTAAATGGCCTCTTGTACACCGGCGGCACCTAGGGAGTGTCCTGTCAGCGATTTAGTGGAGGCAAATGCCGGAACCTCGTCACCGAAGACTTCGCGCATGGCTTTGAGTTCGGCCACATCCCCAACGGGAGTTGAGGTGCCATGGGTGTTGATGTAATCCACCCTGCCTTGCAGCCCCTTGCCGTCCATGCCCGCCAGGGCCTGTTGCATACAGCGGGCCGCGCCTTCACCGCTGGGGGCAACCATATCGTAGCCATCGGAGGTGGCCCCGTAACCGGTTAACTCCGCATAGATAGTGGCGCCACGGGCCAGGGCATGTTCCATCTCTTCCAGTACCAAGCAGCCACCACCACCGGCAATCACAAAACCATCGCGGTCGGCATCGTAGGGGCGAGAGGCTTTGGTAGGGGTATCATTGTATTTGCTCGATAGCGCACCCATGGCGTCAAACAGGTGGGTCAGGCTCCAGGCTAGCTCCTCACCGCCACCGGCAAAGACAACGTCTTGTTTGCCCATCTGAATCAATTCGGCGCCGTGACCAATGCAATGTGCACTGGTGGCACAGGCTGAGGAGATACTGTAGTTGACACCCTTGATCTTGAACGGCGTGGCGAGACAGGCGGAAACCGTACTACCCATGACCTGGGGAACCCGATAGGCTCCCACACGGCGCACGCCCTTTTCTTTCAAGGTGTGCGCGGCATCAATAATCTGTTGGGTTGACGTGCCGCCGGAGCCCATAACAATGCCCGTGCGAGGATTCGAGACATCGGTATCCTCCAGGCCGGACATGTCGATAGCTTCACGCATGGCAATGTATGCATAAGCGGCAGAGTCGCCCATAAAGCGCAGTTGCTTGCGATCGATATGTTCTTTGAAATCAATATCCACCGCTCCCGCTACTTGGCTGCGTAGACCCAGTTCGCGGTACTCATCCTGAAAGCGGATGCCGCTGTGGCCGGCCCTCAGGGAGGCAGCGACTTCTTGTGTGTTGGTGCCGATACAGGATGTAATTCCCATTCCGGTAATGACTACCCGACGCATAGTGTTCTCCAGCTTTGCTTGCCAGTAGAGGACTTCATAGTATCTACTGGGTTTGGTCTTCAGAGCGTTTAAAAATTATCCGTTCGGGTAAACAAGCCTACGCGAAGGTCCTTAGCGGTGTAAATTTCGCGACCATCCACAGACACACTGCCATCGCCAATTCCCATAACAAGCCTGCGCTCAACAATACGGCTCATCTGGATATGATATGTAACTTTTTTACTGGTGGGGAGAATCTGACCGGTAAATTTCACTTCACCGCAGCCGAGCGCACGGCCCCGGCCAGGGTTGCCCTTCCAGGCCAAAAAGTAACCGAGCAGCTGCCACATGGCATCCAGGCCGAGACAGCCGGGCATTACCGGGTCGCCAGGAAAGTGGCAGTCGAAAAACCATAGGTCGGGGTGAATGTCCAGCTCCGCGATCAACTCTCCTTTGCCGAAGGCCCCGCCCTCTTTGGAGATGTGCGTGATGCGGTCTAGCATCAGCATATTGGGGGCCGGTAGTTGGGCATTGCCAGGGCCAAACATTTCACCCCGGGAGCAGGTCAGAAGCTCCTCTCTGCTATAGTTGCTTTTTTGAACAAAATTACTCATTTTTTTCCCGTTAGTGGGTGGTTACGCAATCCATACTGGGCGTTTTTGTAAGAGCGGGCATTCTAAGGGCTCTGTGTCGCTTGTCTAGTCGGCCGGGACTGTTTTTGTGACTGCCACGAGAATTGTTTTCACAATCTTATATGATCAAATTAATGAACTGGCGGCCGTTGGGAAGGATTTCACGTCATTCTGTGTAAGTGATAGTACTGCCTACCTATGGTAGATTGCCGGCCCAGCGCTGGGGAGCGCTCCTTTCAAGATCATGGGGAAGTTTAATGCTCAAGAAATGTCTATTCCCGGTTGCCGGTTATGGCACCCGTTTCCTGCCTGCTACCAAAGCCATGCCGAAAGAGATGCTGCCTCTGGTAAATAAACCATTGGTGCAGTATGGCGTAGAGGAGGCTATAGAGGCTGGGCTGACAGAAATTGGTTTTGTCACGGGGCGTGGTAAACGTGCCATTGAGGACCACTTTGATACCAATTTTGAGTTGGAGCACCAGATTGCCGGAACCGGTAAAGAGCGCTATTTGGATTCTGTGCGTGAAGTAATCGATAGTGCCAGCTTTTCCTATACGCGCCAAGGTGAAATGCGTGGCTTGGGGGATGCGATCTTGCAGGGCCGCCGCCTGGTGGGGGATGAACCTTTTGCTGTGGTATTGGCAGATGACCTGTGCCTCAATGAGGACCTGGGTGTACTCACGCAGATGGTGCAGCTATATAAGCAGTTTCGCTGCAGCATCGTGGCCGTTGAAGAGGTGCCCACGGAGCAAATCCACAAATTCGGCGTCATTGCGGGAAATGAAATCAAGCCTGGCTTGTATCAGGTCACTGACATGATTGAGAAGCCTGCAGCGGAAGAAGCGCCGAGTAATAACGCTATTATCGGCCGCTATATTCTCACCCCGGATATCTTTGATTTGATCCGCGATACGCCTCCCGGTAAAAATGGAGAGGTGCAGATTACTGATGCTCTCTTGGCCCAGGCACGCCAGGGATGTGTATTAGCCTATGCGTTTAAGGGGCGTCGCTTCGACTGTGGCTCTGTGGAAGGGTTTATCGAAGCCACTAACCATGTTTACGAAAATGTGTACCTGCCGAAGCAGGCCGCTCAGGAGAGCAAGTAAGTGACAGAACTCTCCTGTTTTAAAGCTTATGACATACGGGGCCGTGTGCCGGAAGAGCTGAATATCGATGTCGCTTATCGGGTGGGTCGTGCATTTGCCCAATTCCTTGGAGCACGCCGGGTTGTGGTTGGGCACGATATACGCCTGACCAGTGGTGAGCTGACAGATGCCCTGGCTAATGGCCTGCGTGATGCAGGGACCGATGTATTCCATATTGGTGAATGTGGTACCGAAGAGGTTTACTTTGCCACTTTCCACGGAGATTTTGATGGCGGTATCTGTGTGACGGCTAGCCACAATCCCATGGATTACAACGGTATGAAATTTGTCCGCGCCGGTAGTAGCCCGATTAGCGGCGATACTGGCCTGTTAGATATCAAGCGTCTGGCTGAGGAAAATAATTTTGCTCCTGCGACAAGGCGCGGTGACTTGCAATGCTTTGAGCACCGTGCGGACTTTGTGCAGCATTTGCTGGGTTATATCGATAGCTCGGCCCTGAAACCCCTCAAGTTGGTCGTGAATGCCGGCAATGGCGGTGCCGGTGCAATGGTTGATGCGCTGGCTCCACACCTGCCGTTTGAATTTGTACGGGTACATCACCAGCCGGATGGCAATTTCCCCAATGGGATTCCCAACCCGATTCTGCCGGAGAACCGCGCATCTACCGCAGAAGCTGTGTGTGAGAGTGGTGCCGACTTTGGCATCGCCTGGGACGGGGATTTTGACCGCTGCTTTTTCTTCGATGAAAAAGGAGAGTTTATTGAAGGGTACTATGTGGTGGGGCTGCTTGCCGAGGCATTCCTGCTTAAGCATAAAGGGGCCAAGATAGTTCATGATCCGCGTCTGCTGTGGAATACAGAGGATATTGTCCACGCGGCAGGTGGTGAGCCGGTGCAGAGCAAGACTGGTCATGCCTTTATCAAAGAACGCATGCGCAAGGAAGATGCCATTTATGGCGGAGAGATGAGTGCGCATCACTACTTTCGCGACTTCGCTTACTGTGACAGCGGCATGATCCCCTGGTTGCTGGTGGCGGAGTTGGTCAGCCGCAGTGGCAAATCCCTGTCCCAGCTGGTAAGCGAGCGTATGGCCGCTTTCCCTTGCTCGGGAGAGATTAACTCAAAAGTGCGGGATGCCGCTGCATTGCTGAAATCTGCTGAGGAAAAATATGCCCCTAATGCCGAGAGTGTTGAGCATGTGGATGGCCTGAGCGTGGCTTATCCCGATTGGCGTTTTAACTTGCGTATGTCCAATACCGAGCCTGTGGTGCGCTTGAATGTTGAGTCCCGTGGGCATGAAGCGTTAATGCGAGAAAAAACCGAAGAGTTGTTAGGCTTGATTCGCGCATAGAGGCTGCTTTCGAGTAGACGATAGCCCACCAAAAAGCCCTGTAAATGCAGGGCTTTTTGGTGTTTTAGTGCTGCGAATCAGACATTTCTCTCTATGGCAAAGCTGGCCAGTTGTTGTAGGGCCGTCTTTTGCTCGCAATCCGGCAGGAAGTCCAGCTGTACTTTAGCGTCGGTTACCGCGGCGCGCGCGCGCTCCATGGTGTAATCCAAGGCGCCGCAGGCCTCAATGGCGTCGACTATCTCTGGTAGTTTCGCTGCGCTGCGCTGCTCTATGGCTTCTTTTACCAGCCGGGCCTGTTCTTTACTGCCATTGGCCATGGTGTAAATTAATGGCAGTGTCGGTTTGCCCTCTGCCAGATCGTCGCCCACATTTTTGCCCAGCTCCTCCGGGTTGCCACGATAGTCCAGGGCATCGTCAACCAGCTGGAAGGCGAGTCCCAGGTGGCGGCCGTAAAGTTTCAGTGCGGTTTGCTCCTGGTCGGGGCAGTCGGCCAGTACGGCGGCAGTTTCACAGGCGGCCTCAAACAGGGCGCCAGTCTTTTTATGGATTACGGTAAGATAATTCTCTTCGCTTACTGCCGGGTCACCGGCATTGACCAGCTGCTGTACCTCGCCCTCGGCAATGGTATTGGTGGTTTCGGACAGTATTGCCATTATGCCCATATCCTGTAGGGCAACCATCATTTGGAAAGCGCGTGAGTAGAGGAAGTCGCCAACCAGAACACTGGGGGCGTTGCCCCACTTGGCGTTGGCGGTGAGGCGCCCGCGGCGCATATCGGAGGTATCCACTACATCGTCGTGTAACAGGGTGGCGGTGTGGATAAACTCAATGATAGTGGCGAGGTCTATATGGTTTTCTCCCCGGTAGCCGCATGCCCTGGTGCAAAGCAGTACCAGCAGGGGGCGCAGGCGTTTGCCGCCGGCCTCAACCAGGTAGTGGCCTATGTTCTCCACCAGGGGAACATCCGAATATAGTTGGTCGAGAATACGCTGGTTGACCGCGGCAAAGTCTTCGGCGGCGACCCGGTGAAAAGGCAGCATGCAAGAGTTCCTTATACGACTAGACTGGCACCTTCCCGGGACCCGGGTGGCGAAGGGGCGCTATTGTATCAACCCGGCGAATTGATTAGAATCTGCGCCCCGTCAATTGCGGGCCTATCCGGCGATAGGGTCGTTTTCGGGCCCCTTGGCGAATAGATGTTAAACAACACGGCGCAAGCTCCCAAAATGTGGAGTAGTGACTTATCAGTCCTTCCGCTGCTTCGTGTCGTCCATATCGGAGCATAGAAATATGTACGCTGTTTTTGAGAGCGGTGGCAAGCAACACCGTGTAGAAGAAGGTGAAGTTCTTCGCCTGGAGAAGCTGGAAGTAGCCACTGGCGAAACCATAGATTTCGATAAGGTGTTGATGGTCGTTGAAGGCGATAAAATCAACATCGGCGCTCCTGTTGTAGGCGGCGCTAAAGTAACTGCTGAAGTGGTAAGCCACGGCCGCGGCGAGAAGGTGAAGATCATCAAGTTCCGTCGTCGTAAACACTCCATGAAGCGCCAAGGCCACCGTCAGTGGTACACAGAAGTTAAAATCACTGGCATCAAGGCATAAGAGAGGAGTAACGACTCATGGCACATAAGAAAGCTGGCGGTAGTACGCGAAACGGTCGCGATTCCGAGAGTAAACGCCTGGGCGTTAAGCGCTTTGGCGGTCAGTCTGTAGCTGCGGGCAATATCATCGTTCGTCAGCGTGGCACCAAGTTCCACGCCGGTGTTAACGTTGGTATGGGCAAAGATCACACCCTGTTTGCTACTGCGGATGGCGTTGTGAAGTTCGAAGTTAAGGGTCCCAACAACCGCAAGTTCGTTTCTATCGAAACTGCTTAAGCGGCCACTAGCCCGATCTTCATAAAAAGCCCCGCTATTGCGGGGCTTTTTTGTTGGGGAGCCGCCTTTTTGCGGTGATAGGAAGTGAGGGTGGCAGGGTGCCCGCCGGGGGCGGCTTGTCGGCTGATATGATGATAAGGGTGCGCGGCTGTTTGCGTACTATTGAGACAACCGCTGTGGCGGTGGAGAGATTATGAAGTTTGTCGATGAGGCGCCCATCTTTGTGCAGGCAGGCAAAGGTGGTAATGGCTGCCTTAGCTTTCGCCGGGAGAAATTTGTCGAGAAGGGTGGCCCGGACGGCGGCGATGGTGGTGACGGCGGTTCTGTCTATCTGGAGGCCGACGACTCCCTTAATACCCTAGTGGACTATCGCTACCAACCCCGTTATGCAGCGGAGAGCGGCCAGCCCGGTCGTGGGCGTAACTGTACCGGTGCAAAGGGCGAGGATCTGGTTCTGAAAGTCCCCGTGGGAACCACGGTGATTGATGTGGATAGCGGGGAAACTGTTGGTGATATGACAGAAGTCGGTGAGCGTCTCCTGGTGGCCCAGGGGGGCTTCCATGGCCTTGGCAATACCCGCTTTAAGTCCAGCACCAACCGAGCCCCCCGTCAGACCACCAACGGTACTGAGGGTGACGCGCGCAGTCTTAAGCTGGAGTTGAAGGTCCTTGCTGATGTGGGCATGTTGGGATTGCCAAATGCGGGTAAATCCACCTTTATTCGCGCAGTTTCAGCCGCCAAGCCCAAGGTGGCCAACTATCCCTTTACCACTCTAGTACCCAACCTTGGTGTGGTGCAGGTGCAGAAACATCGCAGTTTTGTGGTTGCCGATATTCCAGGTCTGATTGAGGGGGCTGCAGAGGGGGCGGGTCTAGGTATTCGTTTCCTTAAGCACCTGACTCGCTGCCGGGTGCTGCTGCACTTGGTGGATCTGGCGCCGTTTGACGGCTCCGACCCGGTGGAAAATGCCCGCGCTATCGAAAATGAACTATCCAGCTTCAGTGAGACCCTAGCCGGGCGAGAGCGCTGGCTGGTACTGAATAAAACCGACCTGGTGCCCGCAGCAGAGCTGGAGGAGCGTTGCCAAACGATTGTGGATGCACTGGGTTGGACTGGCCCGGTTTTCCGTGTAGCTGCTATTCGCAAAGAAGGCACGGACGTTCTCAGTGGTCGCCTGATGGACTACCTGGAAGAGCGCCAGGAGAATGAAGAGCGCGACCCTGAATTGGCGCAGGCGGAGTTGGAGTCTCAGCGCCAGATGCAGCGCGAGGCTCGAGAGCGTATCGAGGAGTTGCGCGAGAGCCATAGGGCCAAGCGCAAGGCTGCCAGAGAGCATGTGGATGATGATGAGAACTGGGATGATGACGACCACGATGTCGATATCGAATATCGTCCCTAAGCTGTCTTCTACTGTCGGTATCTGCTCCAGGGCTCTCTGAAAAAGAATAATTGCAAAGGTGGCCCTTGAGGTCAGTGTCCAGGGGAAAATATGGATTCCATATCAGGTTCTCGTCGGGAGTTGCCACAAGGGCGGCGCTGGGTTGTAAAGATAGGCAGCGCTCTGCTGACCGATAACGGTCGCGGTGTAAACAGTACGGCCATCTCTGCCTGGGCTGGACAGATTGCCGAGCTGCGCCAGCGTGGTATCGAGGTGGTGCTGGTTTCCTCCGGTGCTGTCGCCGCGGGTATGGATCGATTGGGCTGGGGGCGCAGGCCGGAATCTATTCACCAGCTACAGGCCGCGGCTGCAGTAGGGCAGAGCCACCTGGTGCAGGTTTATGAGCAGGCCTTTGGTTGTTTTGATTTACGCTGCGCGCAGATCTTGCTGGATCACGACGACCTATCCAATCGCACCCGTTATCTCAATGCGCGCAGCACCTTAAGAACCTTGCTCTCCTTAGGTGCAGTGCCCATCGTTAATGAAAACGATACGGTGGTCACTGATGAAATCCGTTTTGGTGACAATGATACTCTGGCCGCATTGGTTGCTAACCTGGTGGAGGCCGATACCCTGTTGATTTTAACCGATGCCGATGGGTTGTTTAACGAAGATCCCCGCGACAATCCTCAAGCGGAATTAATAGGGGAGGCATCTGCACTGGACCCCAGGTTATTGGATATGGCAGGGGGTTCGCGCAGTGGGCTTGGGCGCGGTGGTATGACCACCAAAGTGCGTGCAGCCCAGTTGGCAGCGCGCTCTGGTGCCTGCACGGTGATTGCCGGCGGTGCGAGAGAAAAGGTGATTACACGGGTTTTGGCGGGGGAAGTGCTTGGCACCCTGCTGCTGCCTGAGGCGGATCCCCTTGCGGCGCGCAAGCGCTGGCTTGCCGGACAGCTGCAGGTGCGCGGTGCCCTGGTGCTCGATAAAGGGGCAGAGAAAGCACTGTGTGAAAGTGGAGGTAGCCTGCTGGCGGTAGGGGTTACCGCAGTGGAGGGGCGCTTCCACCGTGGTGACCTGGTGTCTTGCCGCAATAGTGGGGGGCGGGAAGTTGCCCGCGGGTTGGTCAATTACGATAGTAAGGAGAGCGCGAGGATTCTCGGTCGGGCATCGGAGAAGTTTGTTGAGTTACTTGGTTATCGCGATGACGATGAGCTGATTCATCGAGATAACCTGATATTGCTCCAGGGTTAAATTCTGGACACAAAAAAGCCTCGCAGTGCGAGGCTTTTTTGTGTCTGCTGCCTGGCGGTTTAGGCGGCTAGAGCTTTAACCTGGGCGTTCAGGCGGCTCTTGTGACGAGCGGCTTTATTCTTGTGAATAATGCCTTTGTCTGCCATGCGGTCAATAACGGGAACCGCTTCTGCGTATGCAGTTTTTGCTTTTTCAGCGTCGCCTGCATCGATGGCCGCAACTACCTTCTTGATGTAGGTGCGCACCATGGAGCGCAGACTGGCGTTATGCATGCGGCGCTTGTCGTTCTGGCGCGCGCGTTTCTTCGCTTGAGGTGAGTTGGCCACCGGTTGCTCCTGTCTGGAATCTATAAATCTGTAACTAACAGGCCCTGGGGCCCGATCGGGACGCGACATTATCCCCACAGTTGGTTGTTTGTCAACCATGGTTGCGTGTGTCTTGCCGATATGGCCGCAATCTTCGGCAACTGTCAGCGGCTGGGTAGTTCTAGGCTGAACTCCACACCGCTGGAATCGGTGCGGTTGTGAGCCGTCAGGCGACCGCGGTGGAAATCTGCAATCAGCTTGGCGATATGTAACCCCAGACCAAGATGCCCTGCATTGTCGCCGTCCTTGCGCACAGATACGAGCGAGTCGAAAAGTTTGTGAGCATAGCCGCTTGGTAGCAGAGGGCCGTCATTACTCACTGTGATCAGATAGCTTTCGCTGTCTGTATGGGCTGACAGGTGGATTTCACTACCCTCCGGGGCGAAGCTAGAAGCGTTGTCTACCAGCTTATCCAACAGTTGCGCCAGCAACTCCGGGGCGCCGTGACATGGAAGTTCTCCTGTAGGCTTGTCCAGCTTGAAGTGGTGCTCCGGATGGGCATCCCGATAGCACTGAACCATGACTTCGAGAAGGTCCGCAAGGTCAAAGGTTTCGCACTCGGCCTGATGGATGCTGGCTTCGAGGTTGCTCGCTGCGGAGAGGCTGTTGAGAATGCCAGATAGGCGTGCACTGCCATCCATGGCGCGCTCAGCATAGCGGCGACTGTGAGTGTCCAGCTCGCCAGCGGCAAGGTTATCCAGAGAGGAGCGTACTACTGCAAGGGGGGTGCGCAGCTCGTGTGATAGCTTGCTGGCCAATGTGCGCAGGTATTGATGATATTGATCCAGCTCACTGAGCAGACTGGCAAAAGCGCGATTCAGTGCTCCCAGCTCATCGTCGGCCTTGGACCGGGGGAAGTTACCGCGCAGTTTGCCGCTGCCATCCACCGCATTGCGGGCGGCACGGTGCAATTTGCGGATACGCCAGGATAGCCAGCTGGCATAGCTGAGCAGAAATAGCAGAGCTGTTGCCGCTACGGTGCAGCTGATCAACCATAGCCGGTGGGCGGCTCCCTCCGTCATAGTTTGCATAGCCTCGCCAGACTGCATCACCAGTACCCGCCCCAGCAAAGGCCGCTCGATTACTTCATCGGCGCGAGTGATCACAGGAACGCTGACAACGCCAATGCGTGACTGCAGGGGGCCGCCAAACCACTGTTCTTCGGTATCGCGGTTGGCTGCATTACTCAATGGCAGTGTATCCACAGGTAATGGCGGTAAACTCTCCCGGGCCAATAACTTGCGGTAAATCCAGCTGCGCAACCAGGGGGTGGACGCTATCCCTTCGGGCGACTTTGATTGCAGATGCCCGCTGCTCGCGAGCAGGAATCCCTCGTTGTCCACCACGGCTAGGCGCAGGCTTGGGCGAGCAAAATGATTTAGCTCGGTCTGTAGCTGAGGCAGGGGCGCTGTCAGGCGACCGGGCTGCCCATCGGAAGGCAGCGTGCTGGTGCTGTTAACAGGCGGTGCACCATCGCTGCGGTTGCGATCCAGGATGCGAATTGATAGGCCGCCTTTGGTGAGTTTATAAGGCAGGGTCAGCTCCAGCTGGTAGCCCGCGGGAGAGGCGGTCCAGCGCCCGCGCAGGCGCAGCTCACGCTCGTAGCGGCCCTCTCTTGGATTGTGCAACATGGCGCTTGCCGCGCCCCGGCTCGCCACTGGCAATATGTAATGCCGGCCACCGGTGAACAGTTCGACAGTATCGCCGCCGGCGAGCAGCCCGGTTCGGGGGTCGCGATAGGCCGGTGTGGAATCGCTGACGGTCAGAAGCATGAAAATTTGTTCGCTGTATTGCCCGAGGGTTACTTGTGCCAGCGGGGTGAGTTTTTCGTCGAGCAGCTCTCTGGGTTTCAGTCCCAGGGGGCGCCAGTCATCGCCGTAGCCGTCAATCATGGGGGGCTGAGAAAGGGGGTTTAAGTAGAGTTGGGCACCAGGAGGGCGAGCGTGGTGCAGGGGGTCTGGTGCAATCAATTGCGGTGCGCTAGCCAGACGGGCGGCAATAGCTGCGGCGGTGGCTTCGAGTGCCTGCAGCTGCCCCTCTGCCAGGGCTGCGTCTACCTGGCGGAGGTATTGGCATCCGGCCCAAGGAAGCGTCAGGGTTACAAGGCTGACAAGTAAGAGTTGGCGGCGAAGCTTCATGGGCAGAGTTCTTAGAGTATTGTGCGCCGAATCGGTTTGTGCCGCGGCCAGAAATTGTTAAAGCTGCCAGCGGTAGCCCATACCGTAGGCGGTTCCAATTGCGTTGAACTCTCCGTCCAGGGCCAGGAATTTCCGACGAATGCGCTTTACGTGGGAGGTAATTGTGTTGTCATCCAGAACCACCCGCGCGGCTTCCATCAACTGGCTGCGTGATTTGACATGCCCGGGCCTTTTGGCCAGGGCGTGGACTATCCAGAATTCGGTTACAGTCAGATCTACCGGCTGCCCGTCCCAGTGGCAGTGCAGCCTGGAGATATCCAGAGCCAGCTTACCCTGGGTCAGGCTTTCCCCGTCGTCGCCCTGATCTCGTAAGACACTTACCCGGCGCAGCAGTGCGTTGATGCGGGCCTGCATATGGGGAAGGGAAATATCCTTGGTCAGATAATCGTCGGCACCGAGACGCAGGCCGGAAATGATATCAAGCTCCGAATCCCTGGCTGTGAGGAAAAGGATTGGTAGGCTGGGTGCCATGGCACGTAATTCCCGGCACAGCTCAAAGCCGCCCTCTACCTCACTACCAAGGCCGACATCAATTACAGCCAGGTCCGGTAGGCGCTGGCGAAAAGCCTCCATGGCCTCAACCCTTGCGCGGTAAATATCGACACGATAACCGTTGCGGCGCAGCGCATCGCGGTAATTCTCGGCGATAGCGCGTTCGTCTTCGACAATGGCAATAGTTGCACTCATGGTTGATTCCGGCTGCTTCCTTCCCGTGGCGGAGAATGATGCACGAAATCACAGGTTATTGGCAAAAAGGCGGGCGCAGGCCGCCCGCAAGCACAACAGGGTTTCTTTCAGGGGTGGAGATTTTGTGGGTGCATTTGCAATCCGCCCACCTACTGTTACCGCGGTTTATACACCGGTCGGCAGTAGCGGATTTAAAGTCCGCCAGAGCCGGCCGACACTGTATTAGTAGCTGCCGGCGACAGACTCCTGCAGGGAGAAGCGGATATCCACCCGACGCTCCATCGCATAAGCATCCACATCGCCGCGAGTTGCCTGGGAGTATGTAGAGCCCAGTGCACGGCGACTTATACGGGAGGCATCAATGCCCAAGGATACCAGTGCCTGCTCCACACTCAGTGCACGCTGGTCTGACAGTACATTGTTGTAGCCGTCACTACCGCGTGGGTCGGCGTGGCCCTCCAGTTGGATTTGCAGGTGTGGGTGGCGCTTGAGAAAGTCCGCCATGGTGCCCAGCTGTTGTAGCTGGCCTTCCTGAAGTTCGTCTTCTCCGGTAGTGAACAGCATTTGGAATTGCAGGGAATCCAGTGCCAGTTGGCTGGCATCGTTCGCGGACAGTCGAGCCGCATCCAGTTGCTGTGCCAGGTTGCTGAGCTCTGCACGGCTCTCTGTCAATTGTGTTGCCAGCATATCTGCCTCGTCTGCTTGCTTGATCTGCTCGCCGAGCCAAGCCCCGCCGAGTGCTCCAGCGATAAATCCGACCGGCCCGCCCACGGCTGCACCGGCAATGGCAGCAGAGGTAAAGACCGTGGCCTGTTTGGCCGGGGTCAGTGTTGATTCAGTGTGTTCCTTTGCCTGGACACCGGAGGCGATCAGGGAGGTTAGGACTGCGGCCATTATTGCTTTTTTCATTGCTCATCTCCTTGGGAGCTTTCTTTCTTACTCGTGGGGGCCAGGGTGATCCCGGCCCGTTTGAGTGTTATTAAAAAGCTCCAAGGGGGCGCTGGCGTGGCGCAGCAGTGGCAAACTACAGCGCAAATGTGGCGAAATGTGGCGGAGGGCCGAAAAGGCCCGTTTACAGCAGGCGGCGGTAGCGCCGGTCGCGAGGGGTGTCAACGCGTACACATACTCGCTGGGGACGGGGACCGCGCATCACTGCAATGTAGAGCACAATCGCCAGTGCCAGAGCAATAATCAAAGCGTTAATGGTCATCCTTTATCTCCCCGCGCCACCTGTTCCGTGGGACGCGTGACTAGCTCACAGCTAGTATAGGCTCGCGGGCACCATGTCGTAGGGCCGCGAACCTTCCCTATGCTCCCGAAGTTTTGCCAAATTGCGGTAGACTTGCCGGCCAACAGATCTCACCCATTGCCAGGAGTCGAAGTTTTGCCGCAGTCATCCCCTGCACAGGAACAACCCGCCGAGAAATCCGGCGCTTCCCGGCTGCTGCGCGGCAGCTCGGTGGTGGGTGCAGCGACTATGCTGTCACGGGTTGCCGGGCTGGCCCGGGATATGGCCTTGGCCCGTTTTGCCGGAGCCGGGGATGCCGCGGATGCTTTTTTTGTCGCTTTCAAAATTCCCAACTTCTTTCGTCGTTTATTCGCAGAGGGCGCCTTTGCCCAAGCGTTTGTGCCAGTACTGGCCGAGTACCGCCAAAAAGGGGGGATTGCAGCAGCGCGCGAACTGAGCGACAGGGTTGCCGGTGCCCTCGGTGGTGTACTGCTGTTGGTTACCCTCTTTGGTGTGCTATTCGCACCAGTAGTGACGGGGATTTTTGCTTTTGGCTGGTGGTGGGACGGCAGTGAGCGGGAGAAGTTCGATCTTGCTGCAGATATGCTGCAGATTACCTTTCCCTATCTGATGTTGATCTCCCTGGCTGGCTTTACCGGTGCGATCCTGAATAGTTTTGACCGATTTGCCATTCCTGCCCTAACCCCGGTAATGTTGAATTTGGTGCTGATTGGGGCGGCGACGGTGGCTACCTCCTGGTTTGACCCGCAAATTTTGGCATTGGCCTGGGGGGTGCTTGTAGCCGGGGTGGTTCAGCTGTTATTCCAGCTACCCTTTCTTGCTCGCGAGAGATTGTTGCCGAGGCCCAAGTGGGACTGGGGTCACCCGGGCGTCCGTAAGATACTACGCCTGATGGCACCGGCAATTTTTGGGGTTTCTGTTACCCAGATCAGTTTGGTTCTGGATACTCTGCTGGCGTCTTTCCTGCCCAGCGGTAGTATCTCCTGGTTGTACTTTTCAGATCGCCTGACCGAGTTGCCGTTGGGAGTATTTGGAGTTGCAGTGGCTACGGTGATCTTGCCGAATCTGTCCCGTCAGCACAGCGATGGTGATCCCCGCCGTTTTCGTCATACACTCGACTGGGCCCTGCGCAGTGTAACCCTGATCTCCCTGCCAGCCTCCGTGGCGCTGATTACACTAGCTGAGCCCCTGCTGACTACGCTGTTTCAGTATGGCGAAATGCAACCGCGTGATATGCAAATGGCGGCTTGGTCTCTCCGTGCATACGCCATGGGATTGCTGGCTTTTATGTTAATCAAAGTATTGGCGCCTGGTTATTTCGCACGCCAAGATACTTATACGCCGGTACGCTTTGGCCTGATTGCGATTTCGGCCAAGATGGTCCTGAGCCTCTTGTTTGTTATCCCGTTGAATCACTATTTAAAACTTGGCCATATGGGCTTGGCCCTCGCCACAGCCAGTCAGGCAGTGATCAATGCCTGGCTGCTGTACAAAGGATTGCGCAGGGACGATGTCTATACCCCTGAGCCTGGTTGGGCCAGTTACCTGCTGCGCCTTGTCGCCGCGAACTTGCTTATGGTGGGGGTGTTGCTTGGTGTACTGCACTTCTGGAATGACTGGAGCGAGTGGGGCGGGTTCGCCAGAGCCTGGCGCATGGGCTTATTGGTTGCAGCCGGAGGTCTGACTTATGTCTTGGTGCTGTTTGTATCGGGGCTTCGCCCACACCATTTTCGCCCGACCAGTTGAGCGCTTCATAGGCTATTGATGTTCTCCAGGGGCTGGTGCAAGTAGCCACTGGCCGCCAAGTGGGAATCCGCTATACTGTGCGGCTCGATTTTATGGGGATGGGAAGATCGTTTTGGCCCAGGAGCGCGAACTAATTCGCGGGTTGCACAACCTGCGCCCCCGCCACCGGGGAAGTGTGGCGACGATTGGCTCGTTCGACGGCGTGCATCTCGGTCACCAGGCGATTATTGCCCAGTTGCAGCAGCGCGCACAGGAGTATGGTTTGCCCTCGGTGGCGATTATCTTTGAGCCCCAGCCCCACGAATTCTTTTCTGCTGAGAAGGCCCCCGCGCGGTTGATGCGTTTCAAGGAAAAGCTATTGGCGCTGTACGACGCGGGTATCGATCGTGTCCTGTGCCTGCAGTTCAACGAAACCCTGCGCAGCCTCAGTGCGGATGCATTTGTCCAGCGGATACTGCTCGATGGCTTAGGTATTCGCCATCTAGTGGTCGGTGACGATTTCCGCTTTGGTTGCGATCGCAGTGGTGATTACGACCTGTTGCGGAATATGGGTGCACAGCACGGGTTCACCGTTGAGGATACCGCGACGCTAGAGATACGCGGGGCCAGGGTGAGCAGTACTCGCATTCGCGAGGCTTTACAGAGTGGGGATTTTGAATTGGCACAGGCCCTGTTGGGTAAGCCCTACCGGATTACTGGCAGGGTGGCACCGGGCCGCGCCCTGGGGCGTCAATTGGGCGCCCCCACCGCCAATGTGCGTCTGCATCGCTACCGTTCCCCGTTGGTGGGGATCTATACGGTGCGCACCACCGCGACCGACGGCAAAGATATTTCCAGCGGATGTTCAGAGCTGGACGGTGTTGCCAATGTCGGGTTCCGCCCAACAGTGGAAGGCGAAGGTGCCCGGCCGTTGCTAGAGGTAAATCTGTTCGATTTCAGTGGCAACCTGTACGGGCGTGAACTGGCGGTGGAGTTTTGCCACAAGTTGCGCGATGAGGAGAAGTTCGCCTCGCTGGATATCCTCAAGGCCCGCATCGCTGAAGATATCGATGATGCTAAACGATGGTTTGCCGAGAATCCCCGGCAGTCCCGATAAACTGACAGAAGACCTAATTTATCTTTCTACTAGAGCTGAAGTAGACATCCAATGACTGATTATAAAGCAACACTGAACCTGCCTGAGACCGACTTCCCCATGCGCGGTAACCTGCCGCAGCGTGAGCCGGCAATTCTGAAAAAATGGCAGGACAACAAGCTCTACGAAAAAATTCGCGAGGCGCGCGCCGGTCGTGAGCAGTTTATTCTGCACGATGGCCCTCCCTACGCGAATGGCGATATTCACATTGGTCATTCAGTTAACAAAATTCTCAAAGATATTATTATCAAGTCGAAAAACCTGAGCGGTTTCGATGCTCCCTATGTGCCTGGCTGGGACTGCCACGGCCTGCCCATAGAGCACAGAGTAGAGAAGAAGATAGGTAAGGCCGGCAGCAAGGTGGATTACAAAACTTTCCGCCAGAAATGCCGCGAATATGCCGCCAAACAAGTGGAGGGGCAGAAGAAAGACTTTGTACGCCTCGGAGTGCTCGGAGAGTGGAGTAATCCATACCGCACCATGGACTTTCAGTTTGAAGGTGACATTATCCGCGCACTTGGGCGCGTGGTAAAAAATGGTCACTTGG
The DNA here is from genome assembly GCF_041447265.1 of Microbulbifer epialgicus. Taxonomy (NCBI): domain Bacteria; kingdom Pseudomonadati; phylum Pseudomonadota; class Gammaproteobacteria; order Cellvibrionales; family Microbulbiferaceae; genus Microbulbifer; species Microbulbifer epialgicus. The sequence continues at coordinate 36,065 of NZ_JBGMEK010000009.1, read as the reverse complement.
CGCGCGGCTTCAAGCCAGTCTACTGGAGTGTGGTGGGCGGCTCTGCTTTGGCGGAGGCCGAAGTGGAGTACCAGGATAAGGTTTCCTACTCCATTGATGTCTGCTATCCGGTGAGCGAAGAGGCAGCCCTGGCAGTTGCAGATGCTGCGGGTGGGCATGCTGGTGATGGTCCTCTGTCTGTGGTCATCTGGACCACAACACCTTGGACCCTACCCTCAAGCCAAGCGGTTTCCGTTAATGGTGAACTGGAATATGTGGTTGTTCAGACCGGCGAGCGCCGCTTGTTGATTGCAGAAGCACTGCAGAATGCCGTGTTGGCCCGCGCAGGACTGGAAGGGGAAGTGGTCGGGCGTATCCGCGGCGCGGCCCTTGAACACTTGAAAGTGCACCACCCCTTCTACGACAAGTTATTGCCGATCGTTCTCGGTGATCATGTCACTACCGACGCTGGTACCGGCTGTGTGCACACGGCGCCAGATCACGGCCCGGACGATTTCCAGGTGGGTAAGCGCTACGGTATTGAAACCCTGAATTACATCGATAATCACGGTGTATTCCGCGACAGTGTGCCGCTATTTGCCGGTGAACATGTCTACAAGGTTGACGAAAAAATTGTCGCCCTGCTGAAGGAGCGCGGCGTACTGTTACACCAGGATAAGTTGGAGCACAGCTATCCGCATTGCTGGCGCACCAAGACTCCGCTGATCTACCGCGCTACTCCCCAGTGGTTTATCAGCATGCAGCAGAACGACTTGCTGGAGCAGGCGCAAAAAGCGGCTGATGATGTGCAGTGGATTCCCGGTTGGGGCAAGGCCCGCATCGACGCCATGTTGGACGGCAGTCCAGATTGGTGTATTTCGCGTCAGCGCACCTGGGGTGTGCCTATCGCCTTGTTTGTGAATAAAGAGACCCACGAGCTGCACCCGGATACCCCGGCGCTGATGGACAAAGTTGCCGAGAAGGTTGATGCAGCAGGCATGGATGTCTGGTTCGATCTGGACCCAAGTGAACTGCTCGGGGATGAGGCCGACCAGTATGAGAAGGTGATCGATACCCTGGATGTTTGGTTTGATTCCGGTGTCACCCACTACGCTGTTCTGGAGCGACGCGAAGGGTTGCGCTTCCCCGCCGACCTGTACCTGGAGGGGTCCGATCAACACCGCGGCTGGTTCCAGTCCTCCTTGAAGACTTCCATTGCCATTAATGACTGCGCGCCCTACAAGCAGGTGCTGACCCACGGCTTCACTGTGGATGCGCAGGGCCGCAAGATGTCGAAATCTATCGGCAATACCATCGCGCCCCTGGATGTGATTAACAAGTTGGGCGCAGACGTGCTGCGTCTGTGGGTATCGGCCACAGATTTCAGTGGTGAAATGGCGGTCTCTGATGAAATCCTCAAGCGCACCGCGGATTCCTACCGCCGTCTGCGCAATACAGCCCGCTTTTTCCTGTCCAATCTGGCCGGTTTTGACCCGGAAAAGGATTTGCTGCCGGAGAGCGAGCTGTTGGCCCTGGACCGCTGGGCACTGGATAAGGCTGCACGCCTGCAGGATGAAATCCTTGCTGCTTACGACAATTACCAATTCCACCAGATTTACCAGAAACTGCATAACTTCTGTGTGGTGGAAATGGGCGGTTTCTACTTGGACATTATCAAGGACCGCCAATACACCACCAGAGAAGACAGCACCGCACGCCGCTCGGCACAGACTGCGCTCTATCATATTGTGCAGGCCTTCGTGCGTTGGATCGCGCCGATCTTAAGCTTCACTGCGGAAGAGCTTTGGCAGTTTATTCCGGGTGCCAAAGCAGACAGCGTATTTATCGAAGAGTGGTATTCGCTGCCCAAACTTCCAGTTGAAGCGGATAAGGGTGCGGAGTACTGGGCTGCCATGGCTGAGGTGAAAACGGCAGTAAATAAAGTGTTGGAAGAGCAGCGAGCAGCTGGAGCTATTGGCAGCTCTCTACAGGCGGCTGTTACCCTGTTTGCCTGTGATGACCTGCGTGAAAAACTGCTGGAATTAGAAGATGAGCTGCGCTTTGTGCTGATCTGCTCTTCTACTTCCGTGCAATCTCTCAGCGATGCGGCTGGCGCCGAGTCTACCGAGATGGAAGGGCTCAAGGTCAGTGTAAATAAAGTGGATCATCCCAAGTGCGCGCGCTGTTGGCATTACCGAGCCGACGTAGGGGCAAACAGCGATTACCCGGATATTTGTGGCCGCTGCGTAGATAATGTAGCGGGTGAAGGTGAGGTAAGGCACTATGCCTAATTCCAATCTGCTTCTCGGGCATCCTTGGCGTTGGTACTGGCTGGCACTTGCCGTAGTGGCCCTAGATGTGGCTACCAAAGTGTGGGCTGTGGACATGTTTATGTACGGCTCGGCGCAACAGATTATCCCCGGATTTCTACAGTTTACCTATGCAGAAAACTATGGGGCTGCCTTCAGCTTCCTGGCTGATGCCGGAGGCTGGCAGCGCTGGTTTTTTGGCATCATTGCTCTGGGCTTCAGCGTTGTTGTCACCATCTGGTTGTGGCGCCTGCCAGCCAGGAAGCGCTGGGAGCCCTGTGCTTTGGCGCTGATCCTGGGCGGTGCCCTCGGCAATCTGTGGGACCGTATTTTATTGGGCTATGTGCGGGATTTTATTTCTGTGTACTACGGTAATTGGCACTTCCCAGTATTCAATGTGGCGGATATGGGTATCAGTATCGGCGCGGCCATGCTGGTTATCGAGCTGCTCTTTTTTGCGGAAAAAGGCGGCGATAAAGCGAAAAATAACGCGGAAGTGTAACGAATCATGAGTAATAGCGTTATCGGCGAGCACAGCCGGGTAACTTTGCATTTCAGCCTAAAGCTGGATGACGGCACGGAAGTGGATTCCACTTTCAAAGGCGACCCAGCCTCTTTTAGTGTTGGTGACGGTAGCCTCTTGCCGGGCTTTGAAAAAGCCTTGTTCGGACTCAAGGCTGGCGACGAAGCGGAAATTGAAATCCCCCCGGAGCTGGGTTTCGGCCAGCGCAATCCGACCAATCTGCAAAAGGTGCGTCGCGATAGCTTTTCACCGGATATCGAGCTGGAACAGGGCTTGGTGGTATCTTTTGACAACGGAAGTGGTGAGTTGCCAGGAGTCATCCGCGAGATTGGAGAAGATGAAGTGACCGTCGATTTCAATCACCCGCTCGCGGGGCAGACGCTGAACTTCCACGTAAAAATTATTGCGGTGGATTCGATTCAGTAGAATCGGGCCCGATTTTTCTGCTGAGTTGATTATCGAAAGAGTGTTGAAGTAAAGATGCAAATCCGACTGGCTAATCCCCGTGGCTTCTGTGCAGGAGTTGACCGCGCGATCGATATCGTCAACCGTGCTTTGGATGTTTTTGGGGCACCCATTTATGTGCGTCACGAAGTAGTGCACAACAAGTTTGTGGTGGAAAGCCTGCGCGAGCGCGGTGCTGTTTTTGTGGATGAACTGTCGGAAGTGCCCGATGATGTCATCGTTATTTTCAGTGCCCATGGTGTTTCCAAGGCTGTACAGAAAGAAGCAGATAATCGTGGCCTGCGTGTATTTGATGCCACCTGCCCACTGGTTACCAAGGTGCATATTGAAGTCAGTAAGTTCAGTAGCGATGGCGCCGAGTGCATATTGATTGGCCACGCCGGGCACCCGGAAGTAGAGGGCACAATGGGGCAATACGATGGCTCCGCTGGTGGTGCTATCTACTTGGTGGAGGGCGAGGAGGATGTAGCCAGGTTGCAGGTGAATAATGAGAACAACCTCACTTATGTCACCCAGACCACTCTTTCTATGGATGACACTGCGCGCGTGATTGAAGCTCTGCGTGTACGCTTTCCGAAAATTCGCGGACCGCGCAAAGACGATATCTGCTATGCCACACAGAATCGTCAGGATGCGGTTAAACAGCTCGCTCTGGAAAGTGATTTGGTGCTGGTGGTCGGCAGCCCTAACAGCTCCAATTCCAACCGCCTGCGTGAGCTGGCTGAACGCTGTGGAGCCACAGCCAAGTTGATTGACGGAGCTGCGGATATTGATGCTGGCTGGCTTACGGGCAAACAAGCCATCGGCATTACCGCCGGCGCCTCCGCCCCGGAAGTACTGGTACAGGAAGTGATTGCCAGATTGCAACAACTTGGCGCCAGCCTGCCCGAAGAGATGGATGGGCGCGAAGAGAATATTCGCTTCTCCCTTCCCAAAGAGCTGCGTTAAAACGCGGCTCTCATACCCCCTTAATTCCGCCTCACCTTTACCTGCCCGCCTGTCGCGTGGGCAGAGCCGCTTGTCGACAACTGGTCAAACCCTCGACCCTATCGCGTAAAAGCAAATGATAAATTGATATACATACGTTATAGATAGCGTATGGCGATAATGATATCTGCCTGTTCAGTTTCTAAGCACTCTAGTGGCAAAGCTAATTATCTAGGATTGTTGTGTTTTGCTCTTTAGGTGTATTGAAGCGGGACGTTGATATTGAAATTATCGATCTTACTAGGCTACCGGCCTGTTTTTAAAGGTATAGCAGCATGAATAATCCTGAGGGAATGCAAGGATTCACCCTGATTGAACTGATGGTCGTGATTACTGTGTTAGGCATAGTTGTTGCCATCGGAGTCCCATCTTTTTCCACACTTATAGATAACAATCGTATGTCAACAATGACAAATGACCTGAGCAGTACACTGCAATATGCACGTTCCGAGGCCGTGCGTCGCGGCAGTAAAGTTCAAGTAAGTGCAATTGGTAGCAATGTCCAGGATGGCCTTCAAGTTTGGATTGATGATAATGGTAACAAGGCATTCGATAGTGGCACCGATACGCAGTTGCGGGTTTTGGAAGTTAACCCAGCAGTGATTACTCTTGCTGCGCAATTAAATGCCGGTGCGCTGAAAAATGTAGCTTTTTCATTTAACGCCCGTGGTGAGAGCAGTCTGGATGAAACACTAACACTTGAGCTTTGCGATGATCGAAATGGGGATTATGGCCGTCAGTTAGATCTTATGACTTCCGGGGCTCTGCGCCTAAGGCCAGATGTGGCCTGTAATAGTGGAGGAGCAAACTAGTGCGTAAACAAAACGGCGCAACGTTAATAGAGGTTCTGATATCAGTTCTGGTGCTCGCAATAGGCCTGCTGGGATTAGCCTCCACTCAGATGATGAGCCTTAAGAACGGTAATGGAGCACATCACCGTTATATGGCTACTCTGGCCGCGCAAGAAATTATCGAACGCATAAGAGCCAATCCAGATGGTTTTAAGTCGGGTAAGACATATAAAAATTCAGATGTAACAAAATCCCAGGATTGCAGTGTCGGCTGTAGCCCCGACGAGCTGGCAAAGCTGGATCTATATGAGTGGGGACAATTACTAAATAGCAATTTACCTGGTGCCGCTGGAGTTGCAGTTATAGATTCTCAACGAAAAACTACTGTCACAATCACATGGACCGAACAGCATACCGGTAAAGACTACGGTGGCAGCAGTGGCGGCTCAGAAAATGCGACCTTTGTAATGAGTGTGGAGCTTTAAATAATTATGTATACATTTGCCTCCCAGCGCGGCCTATCATTGATTGAATTAATGATTGGTATTTTATTGGGCTCCATTTTGTTACTTGGTGTATTGCAGATATTTCAAAGTAATAGTGACACCTTGCGCATGCAAAACGGTTTTTCCCGGGTGCAGGAAAGTGGGCGTTTTGCGGTTGATATGCTGAGTAAAGAGGTGCGTCAAGCAGGTTTTTGGGGATGTGCCGAAGCTGGCAATATTAAAAACTCACTGGGAGCACCGACCACCAATTTCCTGTCCGAAATCGGTACAGTTATTGGTGTTGCAGGTAAAAACGATGTTCCTACTGGTGCGATAGTAGGGGAAAAAGAAGTTGTCGCTAAGTCAGATGTTCTTACTCTCAGTGGAGCGGAGGATGCCTGTGCTGGTGAGGGGCGCATGCTAAATGGCACTAATCCAGGGGATGTCATTGTTAGTACAAGTTGCCCGATTGATACTAAAGACAATGTTATAGTGTCAAATTGTATTGCCGGGCATGCCTTTACTGTAACAGGTACCTCAGCAGTAGCTGATGGAAAAAAAATAAACTACGGTGCGGGGATCAATTTTGAGGAAGACTATGGGGCCGATTCAAAGATCCTAACGCCCTATCAAAAAACTTTTTTCATCGCTAAAAGTGTTTCCGGAAGCAATTCATTATTTGTGCATGTTGAGGGCGATGATAAGGCTCAAGAGCTTATTCCCGGAATTGAAGATATGCAGATTTCCTACGGAGAGGATAAAATGAATGACGGTATTATTGACTACTGGCGGTCTGCTAGTAGTGTCAATAGTATGGCCTCAGTGACAGCGATAAAAATCGAATTAATAGTGACAAGTGACAGTGCCGCAGGTGTAGGTGCGCAGACTATTACCCGATTAGATGGCACTAAAAAAGATTATAACGATGGTCTGCTGCGCAAGTTATATGTAGCCACGGTCAAAGTACGTAATAGAGGGAGCATGTAATGAGAAGGGTGAATAGTCAGCAAGGTGCAGTACTGATGGTCAGCCTGATTATTCTTTTAGTTCTGACGCTAATTGGAATTTCAGGTGCTCGCGGGGTTTTGATGGGGGAGCGTATGACCTCGGCTTCCCGGGATGCAAAAATCGCTCTAGAAATTGCTGAGTCTATGTCTCGTTTGGGGGAGAAAGAAATTGCAGGTCTTAAGAAAATTAATGATTTTGGTGGGAAGAATTGGCAGCACGATGAGGGAGATGGCCCTGTAAATATTTTTGCAGCGGAAACCTGGGGAAATACCAATTCCGTTGCCATGGATGTACCTATGTTAGATCCCGATGGGAACCCATTGCAGGGTCGTATGTACATAGAGAGATTTGGCCTGGCTTCAAGTGATAGCATTGGTGATGTTGATCAGAGTGAAAAGCCGGGTGGAGATATTGAAACTACGGTTCATGTATTCAAAGTTGTGAGCCGAGGTGTTGGAATTGGCGGTACCGAAAGGATTGTTGTCACTTTGTATGGAAAAGCATTCTGAGGGTTTTACTTTGAAAACAAGATATGTAAAAAAACAGTATTTTCCAGTGCGCCCTTTAAGCGCAGCTCTCCTGATGACAATGGCTGGACACTTATCTGCTGCGCCGGGAGAAATATCCGATGTACCCCTCTACTCCAGAGGATCGGCTGAACCCAATATTATGTTTGTGTTGGACTCATCGGGTTCCATGACGACTCCTGTATACCCCCCTTCGGAGTATGACAGTGATTCAATAAGTGGATTTTCCTGCTCCTCTCCGATTAAGCCTAACAATAATAAAGTAATAGAATTTAGAGTAGAAGTAGCGGGTGGATCGGTTCAGTTTAGGATGGACGAAGAAGATAATTGGCGCACCTGGAATAATACAGCCAACTGTTTTAATGATAAAAAAAATTATAAAGCTAGGTTGTATGTGAGCGGCAATGATGGAAGCTATTACGTTGTTAAGAAGGATAAGGAGGGTAATATTGAGGATAATAGAATTAAGGTAAAAGGAAAATTTTTAAACTGGTACTTTTCGGATAAAGCAGGTTCCGTGGCTGATGAGTTTTTAGATGATAATGGATCTGCTATGCGCTCTAAAGTGGATATACGCAGAACCGAGGTAATGAAAACGGCCGCAAAAAATCTGATCTCCGAGCTTGAGAATGTTCGTATTGGTGTTATGCAGTTTCATAAAAATGGCAACACCGGTGGAATGGTGGTGAAGGGCCTTGAAAGTATCACGTCAGATAACAAATCAGAGTTTTCGAGTGCGATTGATGATATTGGTGCTGCAGGTAACACCCCATTGGCAGAGACATTTGCAGGAGTGGGTCGTTATTTTATCAGTGGATATGAGGATAAGCACCTTACTTATCAAGATGCCGAGGGTTCTGATGCCTCGGCTAAAGGAGGAGATATTTTTTCCGGCTCGGATGAAAATAACCCTGTTCTTGATGATAATGGGTTAGATCTTCCAGACAATACCATTGCCAATGGGGCTATTCAGTACCATTGCCAAAAAAGCTTTATGGTAGCTTTAACCGACGGTGAACCAACTGAGGACGATAGCGTTAGTAGTACCCTGAAGGGATACAATAACCATGATTGTAACTCAGATTCTGAGTGCGCTGCTGATTCTGAAATGGATGATGTAATTAAAGCTCTTTATGATATTGATTTGCGTCCCGATCTAGTCAATACAAAGGGTGAAATTAACAATATTACAAGTTATCTAATTGGCTTTGCAGATGAAAAGGTAGCGAACTCCCAACTTATGAAGCATGCTGCTGATTTAGGTAAAGGAGGAAAAGGCGCTGTTTATGCTGCGAATAATGCAGCAGACTTACAACTTACTTTTAACCAAATATTTAATGAGGTGCAGGCTACGAATGGTAGTTCAAGTGCAGTAGCTTTCAGTTCAACGATTCTAAAAAGTGGATCTGTTGTCTTTACTGCAGAATATGAGAGTGAGTACTGGACGGGAGAATTCTCGGCTTGGAAAATTGATACTTCCGGTAAGCTTGCTGCCTCACCGGAATGGAAGGCCAGTTCCATTCTTGATTCGCTAGATCCCGCTTCCAGGGTAATGCTTACCTACGATTACGATAAGGCTCAAGGTGTGCCCTTTACTGTTGCAGGAATTGGCACTTTAGCAGCTCACAAAGCGGATTTAACGTTAAACAGTTATATAACCAATGCCGTGGACGATGGTAGGGTTTCTGACAGAATTGACTACCTGCGTGGAGATCGCACTACAGAAGATGGTAACGGTGGGGACTTTAGACCGCGTGCAAGCCGTTTAGGTGATATCGTAAGCTCCACACCGGCTTATGTAGGCGCGCCGGATAACAGTAGATGGTCTGATGCCTCCTTCCCTGAAGCCAGCTCTTATGACTCATTTAAGAAGAAGCACACAAGCCGCACTCCAGTAGTGTATGTCGGTGCCAACGATGGTTTTCTGCACGGCTTTAATGCCAGTATAGATTCATCTGCTGGGGGTAAGGAGGTTATCGCATATTCACCATCGAGTTTACTGAGTACCACCCATGATGAGGGGCTCCACCCATTAACCTCCCAGTATTACAGCCACCGATTTTATGTGGATGGAACTCCGACAGTAAAGGATGTTTACATCAGCGATGGTTTAAGTAAAAGCTGGCAAACCGTTTTGGTAGGAGGGCTGGGTGCCGGTGGCAAAGGCTATTTCGCATTAAATATCACTGAACCGGATAACTTTGATGAAGCTAATGCCGAAAATATTGTGATGTGGGAGTTCTCAGACAAGGACAATAATAATCTAGGTTATACCTTCAGCCGTCCTCAAATTGGACGAATGCCTAATGGCGAATGGGCTGCAATATTTGGTAATGGCTATAACAGTGCAACTGGAGATGCGGGTGTCTTTATTGTTTACATGGATGGCTCTGACGACTCAGTAGACAATAATAAGTATGTTTACCTCTCCACAGGTGTAGGAAAACCAGATGATTTAAATGGTATGTCTACCCCAGCGATTATTGATGCCGATTTAGATGGCACAATAGATCGTATTTATGCGGGTGACCTACATGGAAATATGTGGGCTTTTGATGTCTCCAGTAAAGATCCAGACTCTTGGTCTGTGGAAAAAAGTGCCTTATTTAGCGTGGCTCCCAAGGATGGAGATCCACGTGAGGCTATTACCACCGCGCCGGTAGTGGTCCGCAATACCGAAAATACAACCGCACCGGGATTATTGGTAGCCTTTGGAACCGGGCAATATTTGGTAGAAACTGACACAGCTGATACCGAAGCTGGTGGTTTTTATGCTGTGTCGGATAATGGAAAATATGGGCTTACTAAAGGCGATCTGATTAAGCGCGAAATAGAGGAGAAAGTTGATGCTGATAGTGGCACTCAATTACGTAAAATAAATGGTGAAGATGTTGATTGGAATAGCAAGTCTGGCTGGTATATCCATCTTAAAGAAGGAAGTCTTTTGCGAGGCGAAGGAGGTGAGAGAGTGGTTGCACAGCCTGCTCGACTGGGAGAAGTGCTCTTTTTTAATACCATGATTCCCAGCGGCCAGGTTTGTTCAGCAGGTGGATCTGGTTGGTTGATGTCGGTCGATCTTTGGAATGGTGTGGCTACTTCTGAAGCAGTTGTCGACGCGAATAGGGATGGCGTTATAGATGACGCTGATAAGGGGTATGTTGGTCGGCATATAGTTGATGCTCCGCCTAATACATCAGGCTTTATCACTGATGAGGATGGGAATGTATTCGAAGTGAATAATCTTGGTAATGCCTCACAACTGGCCGAAGAGGTAAAACCTACCGGTGGAGGTCGTGTTGGGCGCTTGTCCTGGGAAGAAATGACCCCCTTTTAAGGTTCGCTAATAAATATGGTTGCCCGACAATGTCGGGCAAATTTTAATTCTCGTAATGGTAAGTTGAAACGATGAAAAGACAATCAGGATTTACCCTTATAGAGCTGATGATTGTGGTCGCAGTTGTCGGGATATTAGCTGGGATTGCCTGGCCTTCTTATCTAAACCATGTGCGCACTGCCAGCAGGGCAGATGCACAAGGTGCGTTGATGGGGCTGGCGCAGGCGATGGAGAAACACTATACCCAGAATGGCAGTTATGCCGGGGCTGCGGCTGGCGGAAAAGATGATGGTGCACCAGAGATATTTCCCACTCAGGCCCCACTGGATGGAGGAACGGCAAGGTATAACCTTACCATTACCGTTGGCAGTGATCCGAGCACTTATGTCCTTAGGGCCTCACCGATTGGCGCTCAAGCGGGCGATGGAAATTTGGAGCTTCATTCAAGTGGCATAAGGGCCTGGGATCGAGATAATAATGACATGGATGCCACAGATATGTGCTGGAGCAAGAGCTGCTGATCAGGTTTGTGGGCAGGTTAAATTTAGCTGGCTGCCCGTTTCCACGATTCCATCGCCGTCACTATCTTTTCCAAAGTACGGACGGCCGATAATGTTTAGGATAATAATCCAGCCATACTCTGCCTCGTTAGTAGCGGGGCAGTAACGGAAATTTCCGCTCTGAGAGGGGGTTTCACCATTTGGATTAAATATCACATAGTTTTTGGAACCAAAGTAATTCCAACTGAGTGAGGCTTTATTTTCCAGGGTGAACTTTCGGGTAATGGTTTCTCCTGAGTCTAAGGAGCCATTTTTATTGTGGTCGGCAAATAGCAGTGCTCCATTAGTCCAATTATCTGCACATTTTTCGTCTTGTCCGCGTGCACAAAGAGTGTAGCTAATATTCTCGTAATACGCTTTATTTCGCATTAGCACTAGGATTTCAAATAGTTCAAACTGTTTGGATTTGTTTTTATAGTGCTTTATGAAACTGGTGAAAGGTGGCAGGGCTATCGCCACGACAATAGCCAATATGGTGATGGTAATGAGTAACTCTATGAGGGTAAATCCCGCAAACCTTTTCACGGTGCAAGCTCTTCGCTCTTGAGTTTGCACCAGCATACCGATAGATGGCTAGAAGCCAATTACAGATGATTACGGTACGATCGTTTGTTTAATTTGTGAGAGCTTAGCTTTCCAGTCCGAGTTTTTTTAAACGGTAGCGCAAGGATCTAAAGCTAATCCCAAGCTTTTGTGCTGCAGCTGTCCGGTTCCAGCGAGTTTTAGCTAACGCAGTTTCAATGGCTTCTTTTTCAATATTCTGAAGGAACTCATCCAGAGATGAGTACTGGCTGGGGTCGAAGCGTTCTGAGTTTTGAGAGGTGCTTGAGGTTACAAGTGGCTCTAGGCCGGAAATGGATTCCTTGTGCCCTGAGGACTTTTCGTCGCGTTCTAGGTGTAAATCATGGCTGCGAATTTCCTGTTGATCACACAGTGTAAAAGCCCGCTCCAGGATATTCTCCAATTGACGAACATTCCCAGGAAAGGAGTAGCCCTGTAAAGATGTTATCGCCTCGGGGGTCACTTTTGGAAGGGGAGTTCCTGCATTACTGGCAATGCGCTGCATAATTGCATTTACCAGTAGCGGGATATCCTCTAAACGCTCCCGCAGGGGCGGCGTCGAGATTTCAATTACGTTGATACGATAGTAGAGGTCGCGACGAAAGCGCCCTTCATCCACCTCTTTGGCCAGATCCTTATGGGTTGCACTGAGGATGCGCACATCGATAGGTGTTTCCAGGCTCGCCCCGATAGGACGAATACGTTTTTCCTGTATGGCGCGCAGTAATTTAACTTGCATATCGAGTGGTAGATCGGCCACCTCGTCCAGAAACAGGGTGCCACCTTGGGCGCTCTGCAGCAGGCCGGGCTTATCCTTGTAGGCTCCGGTAAAACTCCCTTTCTTATGGCCGAAAAATTCGCTCTCCATTAATTCTGCGGGTATGGCGCCACAGTTAATCGGCACAAATGGTTTTTCAGCACGGGCGCCTAGTCCGTGGATAGCGCGGGCCGCCAGCTCTTTTCCGGAACCTGATTCACCGCTGATATAGACTGGTGCATCGCTGCGTGCGACTTTAGCTATTTGCTCGCGCAGCTTACGCATATTTTCGGCTTGGCCCAGTAATAGCTGGTCTGTGCTTCTACCATGCTGTGGGCCTTGATCACGATTCAGGCGCAGGGCCAGCTGGGCCAGATTGCGCAGTCGATCAAGATCGACTGGCTTACTAACGAAGTCGAAGGCGCCGAGTTTTAATGCCTTGATAGCAGTATCCATATTACCGTGGGCAGTGATGACAGCAATCGGCAGCTCCCGGTGTATACCGTTTTGGATATGCTCTACCAGCTGCAGGCCATCGCCATCGGGTAGGCGTAAGTCTGTGAGACAGAAGTCGTAACGGTTCTCGGTGAGCAACCGTTTTGCCTCTGCCAGGTTGGCAGCGGTGTGGCAGTCCACATCCATGCGGTGCAGAGTGAGGGTAAGTAGCTTACAAATATCCGGTTCGTCGTCGACAACCAGGGCCAGAGGTAGCATCTGTTCTCTGTCTTTTCTTGTTTTGTTGATATTGGAGGCAAGAGCGCCACTTCTGATTATGTCAGAAATTCTTTACGAATAATCGCCTGTAAGTTGGGAAAAATTTCTGAGCAGGATCAAGTCACACAGGTTTATTGAGCAAATTCAACTCTGAAGCAACTTTTGTCATCTTCGCTGCGACAGTGGTAGAGTCGCGCTTTATTCGTTTCACACAGCTCCCTGGCAATATACAATCCCAGCCCACTGCCGCCATTTCCAGTGGTAAAAAATGGCTCAAAAATCTTTAATCTGTGCTCTTCAGGCACTCCTGGACCATTGTCTTTAATCTCCAACTGGGTACAGGCCCGCTCACGATTGTAGTGGGCGCTGATTTCAGCGAGTCGCTTACCGGTGGCAACCTGTGAATGATGCAGGGCATTGTCTGTGAGATTTGTCATTACCTGGGCCATTTGTGCGGCATCAAAGCAGGCCATTAATGGTTGCGCGGGGAGTCGCAATTGCACCTGATTGTCACTATGAGCCCCTGCGTTATAGTCCTGTATGAATTGTTGCAGCCAATTTGCCAAGTCATGCTCTTGTGGATCTCCCGCCTGGCGGCGCGATAGTTGCATTACATTTTCGATGATTTGGTTTACCCTCTGGCTTTGTCGGCAAATGATGTCGGTCAGATAGTGTTCCGCTTCTTCCAGCTGTGGGGATTCCGACAGTAGCTGTGCCGCATGGCTGATGGCAGAGAGGGGATTGCGTATCTCGTGGGCGATTGAGGCGGTGAGGTGCCCGAGAGACGCGAGTTTTAGCTTCTGTGCAGCCTCCGCCAGCTTGCGATTGTCTTCGACGAATATCAAAGTGCTACAACCACTCTCATGTTGCAGGTTAGTAAAGTTAAGCTGCAACTCGTCGCCGCTCTCTGCTCGCAGAAGGGTGCTATTGGGGCCGCTATTGGCACGCCACTCCCGAATCGCGTGGTGAAGCGAATTCTGTTCAGTGCCCACTGTATGCAGATGCTCTCCCAAAAGTTGTCGGGCTGCACGATTGGTAAGTTCGGGCTGGCTGGTAGGACCCATTACCAGCACTCCGGTACCCATGCGCTCAATAATTTGCTGGGCCAACCGCTGTAGGTGTGCGGCTTGCCGACTCTGCTGGTCGGCACGCAGGTTTGCACTGCGAATACGGGCTGACAGGTATTGAAGGGCACTGACTGTGGCAAAGAGCAGTAGGCCGAGGCTTCCGGCGGCGACTATATCTTGAGTGGTTCCCTGCCCGAATAGCAGGTTGTATAGCTGTAGACCGATTACGCCTAGGCTGGCGACAGCGGCGAAAAAAGCACTCATACGCCGGTCGAGAAGAATAGATCCGATGGAGCAGTTGATTAGCAACAGGTAGCCAAGGCCAGAATTAAGACCACCACTGGCCTCAATCAATAGTAAAAACACGAGGATATCGCAGCCGAGGATCACCCCAATCTGCCCTGTTCCCACCTGATAGGCCTTCTGCCGTAAAAAAACTAACCAGCTTAGGTTGAGAACGGTGTAGACCACGGTTGTATACAGGAATAGAGCAGGTAAATGGCCGCCGAGGGCACCAGCACCAATATCTGAGTAGAAAATCCCTAGTAATACCAGCGCGATAGCTAAGCGATAAATTGCGCAGATACGCAATAATTCGTGGTGTTGTAGCGATAGTGAGTTATTGCCGGCGGAAGGACTGCTCAAGATGGTTTCCCCGTATTGTTGTTTTCGTAAGCCGCTGCTGTTGCACATTCCACAGGTTACAATGGCGGTCTGTATTGTCCGAGGTTCTATAATGTCTACTTTGCAGCTAGTGCTGGCACAAATCAATTCTCTGGTGGGGGATATTCCTGGTAATACGGCCAATGTGATTGAGGTGGCCTGCAAGGCCCATCGGGAACTGGGAGCTGACTTGGTATTATTTCCCGAGCTGACCTTGTGCGGCTACTCACCGGAGGACTTACTTCTACGTCCCAGTATGCAGATACGTATTGAAGCTGCACTGGAACAATTGAAAAAGGCCCAGCTCCCCTGCGCCATACTGGTGGGTTACCCACGGTACCGGGATGGGAAGATATTCAATATGGCCGGTTTGGTTAGTGAGGGCGAGCTTGTAGCCGAATACGCCAAGCAAAAGCTCCCTAACTATCAGGTGTTTGACGAAAAGCGTTATTTCACCAAGGGAGATAAGCCCTGCGTCGTTGAGATCAAAGGAATTCCTGTAGGAATCAGTATTTGTGAAGATATCTGGCACTCGCAGCCGATCCAGCGGTCCGTTGAGGCCGGTGCCAAGTTGATGTTGAATATCAATGCCTCACCGTTTCACCGAGGTAAGGCGCAACAGCGTCTTAAGTTACTGTCAAGACAGGCGCGTGCAGCAAAAGTCCCGATTGTTTATGTGAATTGGTGTGGCGGCCAGGATGAGCTGGTGTTTGATGGTGGCTCATTGGCCGTAGATGCCCAGGGGCAGGTTTGTGTGCGAGCTGAAGAATTTTCCGAACAGTTATTGCCGCTATCTGTCTCGGAACAAAGCGGCGGGGTCACGCTGTTACCTGGTGATAATGCTCCCCCTCTGGAAGATCTGGCGGCAGTTTACCAAGCGCTGGTGCTTGGTGTGCGCGACTACGTTAACAAGAACGGTTTCAATGGTGTGGTACTGGGGCTCTCCGGTGGGATAGATTCGGCCTTGACTCTTGCGGTTGCTGTGGATGCGCTGGGTAAAGACCGCGTCGAGGCTGTCATGATGCCGTTCCGTTACACTTCTGACCTCAGTAAGAGCGATGCCGCAGACCAAGCCCAGCGTATGGGCGTGCATTATCGGGAGATTGGTATTGAGCCGATCTTTGATGCGTTTATGGGAGCATTATCGGAGGAGTTTGCCGGCAGTGTGCGGGATACTACCGAGGAAAACCTGCAGGCCCGTTCTCGCGGTGTGCTGTTGATGGCCATTTCCAATAAAAAGGGCGCCATGGTACTGACCACTGGTAACAAGAGTGAGATGGCCGTGGGCTACGCGACTCTGTATGGCGATATGGTTGGGGGCTTCAATGCCCTGAAGGATGTACCCAAGGTTTTGGTGTTTGAGTTGTCTCGCTACCGTAACACCGTGTCGGAAGTGATTCCTGAAACCGTTATCTCCCGCCCACCGAGTGCCGAACTGGCGCCGGACCAGATTGACACCGATAGCCTGCCGCCCTATGAGGTACTTGATGAAATCCTAAACCTGTATGTGGACCAAGATTGGAGCGCTGAGGAAATTATCCGACGAGGCTTCGAGCGCCAAGTAGTAGAGCGGGTTGTACGGCTTGTTGCCCGCAATGAATACAAGCGTCGCCAGGCCGCGGTAGGCGTGCGGATTTCAGAGAGGGGCTTCGGGCGAGACCGTCGTTACCCGATTACCAATGGTTGGAAGGCCGGTGAGTAGATGAGAGAAACGCAAAAACGGCGCCATTCGGCGCCGTTTTTAATTGTAAAGCAAGCGTTATAAAAGCTCAGGGGGGAGGGGAGCCTCACCACGAATGTACTCAGGATTGTACAGTTCACGGCTGTCGAAGCCTTCCGGATCTGACTTCTCAAACAGTCCCAGGGTAACGCGGTGTACCAGACTGCGGCCGCTCGCGCCTTTGTAGAAATCGTAATTAAAGGTGCCGTCGTCATTGAAGGCGGGGTGCTTCGGGTAATTGTTGCGCATCACACTCAGGGCGTTGGCCTCAAGTTCTGGCATTTCCATTAAATGGTAACCCTGTACCATAACTGCGAGTGCATCTGGAACAGCAGGGGTTTGCTGAAAGTTTTCTACTACGTAGCGGCCGCGGTTGGCAGCAGCCAGGTAAGCGCCGCGTTTGAAGTAGTAGTTGGCCACATGGATTTCATAACGGGCCAGTAAGTTACGTAGATGGATCATGCGTTTTTGCGCATCGGCAGCGTAGCGACTCTCTGGATACCGGGCCATCAGCTGCGAAAAGTATGCGAAGGACTCGCGGGCGGAGCCCGGATCGCGGGCGGTCAGGTCCGTGGGCATAAAGCGCTCAAACAGGCCTGCGCCCTCGGTGAAGGAGGACAGCCCCTTCATGTAATAGGCGTAATCGACATTGCGATGCTGGGGGTGCAGGCGGATGAAACGATCCGCTGCAGCGATGGCTGCATCATTCTCGTAGTTGCGATAGTAGGCGTAAATCAGTTCCAGCTGGGCTTGTTCGGCGTAGTTGCCGAAGGGGAAGTTATCCTCCAAGGCGCGCAAGTTTTTGATGGCCAGGTCCCATTGGCTGGTGCGCAGTTGTCGCTGTGCAGCCTCATAGAATGCCTGTTCGGTGCGGTTGCCGGTGGGCAAGCCCTCTTCTGAATCGTCAGTGCTAGCGCAGGCAACCAATATTGCGGACGCCAAGGCCAGCCAAAGCATTTTCCAGGTCTGCATAGCACATCGCTCTATCATTCTTACACTCTACCTTATTAAACTATCCGCCAAGATTAACCTGGCGCGTCCGACATTTAACCACAGTCGCGGTGCTGCCCAAAGTATTTGCAATTGTTTGATGAATGACCACCTCAACCTCGAGATTGAAGTCCCGGCCAACATGGCTGGTCGAAGATTAGACCAGGTAGCAGCCGAATTAATTCCCGATTACTCCCGTGCGCGACTGCAATCCTGGATAAAAGGCGGACAACTTACCCTGAATGGTGCCCCTGCCAAGCCCAAGGATAAGCTATTTGGCGGTGAGCGACTCAGCCTAGATGCAGAGCTTGAGGCTCAGGGCGCCTGGCGTGCCCAGCCAATGGATTTGGACATTGTCTATGAGGATGACAGCCTCCTGGTCATTAATAAACCCGCGGGACTGGTAGTTCACCCTGCCGCCGGCAATCCTGACGGAACCTTATTAAACGGCCTCCTGCACCATAGCCCGTCTCAGGAGAAGATCCCTCGCGCGGGAATCGTGCACCGGTTGGACAAGGACACCAGCGGCCTGATGGTTGTGGCCAAGACCCTGAGTGCCCAGGTCCACTTGGTGGACCAGCTAAAACAAAGAACGGTCAGTCGCCAATACGATGCATTGGTCCAGGGTCTAGTTACCGGCGCCGGTCGTGTCGATGCTCCGATAGGGCGTCACAAGCAGAACCGTCTGAAAATGGCTGTGTTGGAATTCGGTGGCAAGGAAGCCATTACCCACTATCAGGTCCAGCAACGCTTTCGTGCCCACACCCTGCTGCGCTGCAAGCTCGAAACCGGTCGAACCCACCAGATCCGAGTGCACATGACCCATATTCGCCATCCGTTGGTTGGTGACCCGCTCTACGGGGGCAGATCGAAATTGCCCCCAGAATCTAATGCAGAGCTGATCGGGGCCTTGCAAGGCTTTCCCCGGCAAGCGCTGCATGCGGCAGAACTTGCCTTGATCCACCCGGATAGCGGTGAGGAAATGCACTGGTATGCGTCTATGCCTGCGGATATGCTGGCCTTAATCGATCTACTTGCACACAACAATGCCCAGTGAATCATCAGCATATCGAAACTTTTATTTGAAAGTCCGACCGCTAGGTTCGGCCATCAATATCCAGGCAGAGCAAATACAGCATGTCCAGTGACCATTATCTGACTCCTACATGGCCGGCACCTGCCCGAGTGCGCGCGACTAGTACTTTGCGTCGCAATGGCCACAGTAAGGAAGCTTATGCTTCATTCAATCTTGCCGCTCATGTAGGCGATCTGGAGTCGGCGGTATTGGCGAATCGCCGGCAACTCCATGACCAGCTGAATCTGCCGGCAGAACCGCAGTGGCTCGAGCAAATCCACAGCGACAGGGTAGTCGAGGCTCACCCCGATGGACTTGTGCGTACCGCCGATGCCAGCTTTAGCCAGACCAGTGGTATCGTTTGTGCAGTACTCACTGCCGATTGTCTGCCGGTACTTATCTGCGATAAGGCCGGTACCCGGGTAGCAGCAGCTCACGGAGGTTGGCGTGGGTTGGCCGGAGGTATCTTGCGCAACACCGTGACTGCTCTAGACTGCGACCCGGCAGAACTGATGGTGTGGTTGGGACCAGCCATAGGTCCCAAGGCTTTTGAGACGGGTATCGATGTGCTAGAGGCCTTCTTTGAGAATGCCCAGAGTCGTGAACACACCGAGGCAATTGCCCGCTGTTTTCAGCCTCACTCGCTAAAGCCACTGCATTTCCTCTCGGATATCTACGCTCTGGCAAGAGCGGAGCTTGCCGGGCTTGGTATCACAGAAGTCTATGGTGGTGATCACTGCACAGTAAGTGAGTCGGACTACTTTTATTCATACCGCAGGGAAAAAACCACCGGACGCATGGCCTCCCTCATCTGGCTGGCGGATAACTAGTTAGCGGTATCATTTGGTTTATTTTTATAGTGGGGCGTATTTTATTTCTTTCAAGGGACTCTGACCGGAAAAGAAATAAAAGTTAAGAAATGGATGCCCATTAATTCCAAATTTTTTCGGAAATTCTTACTGTTTGATTTAAATCATTGAAAACCCTTCCCTCGCCCCTATTTTAATACCCAATACTACACTGAACGCGTGGCGCCGATAGCGCGCTACTGGTGCAGTGCGACATAGGATCCCTGAGTAGGAGAGGTTGCATTCATGCGAATAGATCGGATGACAAACCCGTTGCAGGCAGCTATTGCTGATGCACAATCTATGGCTGTAGGGCGGGACCACAATCAGATTTTTCCAGAGCATTTACTTCTAGCGCTGCTCAACCAGAACAATGGCAGCGTTCCGGCTTTTTTGGCTCAGGCAGGTTTTAACTTAAGTGGTCTGCGCAATGATCTGGCCAAGCGGCTGGATGACCTGCCCACTATCAGTTCCCCAACTGGGGATGTGGGCATGTCACAGGAATTGATGCGCCTAATGAATCTCGCTGATAAAAAAGCGCAACAAAATGGCGACAGCTTTATTTCTAGTGAGACCGTCTTGCTTGCGGCTTTTGATCCTGCTGCAGGACAGATTTCCAAAACCCTCAATGCCAATGGCGATCTAAAACAACTAGAGGCGGCAATTCAAAAAGTGCGCGGCGACGAAAAGGTTGATGACCCCAATGCGGAAGAAGCGCGTCAGGCATTGGATAAATACACCCTCGATCTGACTGAGCGCGCCCTGGCAGGTAAACTCGATCCAGTAATTGGACGAGATGATGAAATTCGCCGCACTATTCAGGTTTTGCAGCGCCGCACCAAAAATAACCCGGTTTTGATTGGTGAGCCAGGAGTGGGCAAAACAGCTATTGTCGAGGGACTCGCTCAGCGGATAGTCAATGGCGAAGTGCCAGAGGGCCTCAAAGATAAGCGTTTGCTTTCTCTTGACTTGGGCGCTTTGCTCGCCGGAGCCAAATTCCGCGGCGAATTTGAAGAGCGTTTGAAGGCAGTGCTCAATGAACTGTCCAAGCAGGAAGGGCGCATCATTTTATTTATCGATGAGTTACACACCATGGTTGGTGCTGGCAAGGCGGAGGGCGCCATGGATGCTGGCAATATGCTCAAGCCTGCGTTGGCACGCGGCGAGTTACATTGTGTTGGCGCCACCACCCTGGACGAATACCGCCAGTACATTGAAAAAGACGCAGCACTGGAGCGCCGTTTTCAAAAAGTGTTGGTAGATGAGCCCACAGAAGAGGACACTATTGCCATTTTGCGTGGTTTGAAAGAGCGCTATGAGGTCCACCATGGCGTCGATATTACTGACTCCGCAATTATTGCCGCCACCAAACTTTCCCAACGCTATATCACTGACCGGCAGTTGCCGGATAAAGCTATCGATCTGATCGATGAGGCAGCCAGTCGTATTCGTATGGAAATAGACTCCAAACCGGAGTCCATGGATAAGCTGGAACGACGCCTAATTCAACTGAAAATTGAGCGCGAAGCAGTTAAGAAAGACAAGGACGACGAAGCCACAAAGAAACGTTTGGCAAAGTTGGAGGAGGAAATTCTCCAGCTGGAAAAGGAATATTCCGACTTGGAAGAGGTGTGGAAAGCGGAGAAAGCCCAGCTTGCCGGCAGTCACGACCTGAAGGAAAAGTTGGAGCAGGCAAAATTGGATATGGAGTCCGCGCGCCGCGCTGGGGATCTCACCCGTATGTCTGAGTTGCAATACGGAGTGATTCCCCAACTGGAGCAACAATTAAAATCCGCCGCTACTACTGAAACAAGTGAGGAGCCACGGTTGCTGCGAAATCGAGTGACCGATGAGGAAGTAGCCGAAGTAGTGTCTCGCTGGACTGGCATTCCAGTCTCGAAAATGCTGGAGGGCGAGCGGGAAAAATTACTTCGTATGGAGGATGAGTTGCACAGGCGGGTGATTGGTCAGGGTGAGGCAGTAGACGCAGTCGCCAATGCTGTGCGCCGTTCCCGTGCAGGTCTGGCGGACCCAAATCGACCCAATGGATCTTTTTTGTTTCTTGGTCCAACGGGCGTCGGTAAGACCGAGCTCTGCAAAGCGCTGGCGCAATTCCTCTTTGATACCGAGGATGCCATGGTGCGTATTGATATGTCCGAGTTTATGGAGAAGCATTCTGTAGCGCGCCTCATCGGTGCGCCCCCGGGTTACGTGGGTTATGAAGAGGGTGGCTATCTGACAGAAGCAGTGCGGCGCAAGCCATACTCAGTAGTACTGCTCGATGAAGTGGAGAAGGCGCACCCGGATGTATTCAATATACTCTTGCAGGTGCTGGATGACGGTCGCCTTACAGATGGTCAGGGCCGTACCGTGGACTTCCGCAACACCGTGGTGGTGATGACATCCAACCTGGGCTCGGACCTGATTCAGAAATATGCCACGGTGGAAAATGGCGATGATCTGGATGCCGAGATCCGTTACCGACAGATGAAAAATGCGGTGATGGAAGTGGTCGGCAATCATTTCCGCCCGGAATTTATTAACCGTATTGATGAGGTTGTGGTTTTCCACCCACTGGACAAAGCGGAGGTGCGGTCAATAGCGGAAATCCAGCTGAAACAGCTGTGTCGTCGACTCAGCGAGCGAGACCTAAAACTTGAGGTGTCCACGGCACTGCTGGATAAGCTGGCAGAAGTAGGCTTTGACCCGGTATACGGTGCGCGCCCCCTTAAACGGGCCATTCAGGTCTGGCTGGAAAACCCCCTGGCTCAGGATGTCTTGGCTGGTAAGTTTACTCCCGGCGCGACTATCCATGCTGATGTCGAAGGCGACAAAGCCGTATTCAGGTAACCCCAATATTCGCGGTGCCAGTGAGGAATGGCGCCGCGTCTTTTTACTGCGATTCTCCCTGCCGTTAGCCTGCCAAATAGTTGAAACCTCATCGATTTCACTGTCGTCCCTGAAATACTGGCGCAGGTACAAGAAACAGCTGATATTTCATAAGCTTGCTGCGGCCTATACCTGACGATGGCACATCATTGTGCCCTATTAACCCAATAAGTTTGTTAATTTCCTGGGTTAATAAAAAATACAATATGAAATAATCGTTTAATGGCGCGAGGGTTCTGCGGCGCGCGTGGTATTTTCTTCGTAAACTGAACTTTATAGTCCGTTAAAATGCGGGTTTGTTTTCTCCTGAATTTTCCTGACGCGTCGATCTATGATATTTCCTGGTGAGTGATCGGGGGCAAATTATCAGTAAACGCATGGTGTTAATGCTGCTGGGGTGCCTTTTGTTGTTTGGCGGTATATTTGCTTACAAGTTTTTTGGCCGCTACATGATGAATCAGTTTCTCGACAATTTGGCACTACCGGCGGCCACGGTGACCTCTGCAACTGCGCAAATCCAGAGCTGGCGAGAGGATCTAAGTGGCGTTGGTACGGTGCGTGCGGTCAATGGGGTGGAAGTCACAACAGAAGCCGAGGGCGTTGTCAGTGCCATACATTTTAAATCCGGTCAGTATGTACATAAGGGTGATCTGCTAGTTGAGATATTTGCTGAGCCAGAAAAGGCCCAGCTACAGGTTTTGGATGCGGAGCTGCGTCTCGCGCGACGTAATTATGCTCGAATTAATACTTTGACTAAGCGTGGAGTGACTACAGAAGCGGATCTAGACAGCGCGCGCAGCACATTGGATCAGGTAGTCGCTAATATTGAAGTGCAGCGTGCCAGGGTGGATCAGCGTATAGTTGTGGCGCCTTTTAGTGGTGTACTTGGGATACGTCGTATCGATTTGGGGCAAAATGTCAGCCCCGGTGAGGCAGTGGTATCTTTGCAGCAACTGGACCCAATTTTTGTTGATTTTTCCCTGCCTGAACAAAAGTATGCGATGGTTAAGGCCGGGCTCCCTATTGAGCTTACCACCGACGCATTTCCCGGAAATACCTATCACGGAAAAATTACCGCTGTAGACCCCCAAGTAGATAATGCAAGCCGTAATTTCCTGATTCAGGCGACGTTGAATAACCCTAAAAAACACCTGCGGCCTGGCATGTTTGCCCAGGTTTCTGTGCAAATTGATGCAAGCCGCAGAGTGTTGGTGGTGCCACGTACTGCTTTGGTTTTTGCGCCCTATGGTGTATCGGTTTTTATCCTGGAAAAAGATGAGGAAAGCGATGGAATGATAGCCAATAAGCGGTTTGTAAAGATCGGAGAGGAACGCGGTGACCTGGTAGAAATTGTGCGGGGATTACTGGAGGGAGATGTGGTGGCAAGTAGTGGGCTATTAAAACTGCGTAATGGAGAGAAGGTGGAGATCAATAATGAGAATAAACCACCGGATAATCCCTACCCAAAACCTGAGAATAGTTAGGGTGTATAGTTAGGCCTGTGAACTTCACGGAGATTTTTATTCGGAAACCAGTTCTGGCCTCGGTCGTCAGCCTTTTTATTTTTCTTTTGGGTTTACGCTCCATAACAGAACTAAATGTTCGTCAGTATCCTAGATTGGATAACGCGGTTATTACCGTTTCCACTGTTTATGTGGGTGCGGACTCTGATCTTGTGCAGGGATTTATTACGACGCCTTTAGAGCAGGAAATAGCCACAGCTGATGGCATCGATTATATGGTGTCTACCAGTGTACAGGGCCTTTCAACGATCAATGCCTATGTACGCTTTGACTATGATCCCTATCAAGTTTTAACCCAGGTTGTAGCCAAGGTAAATAAGTTGCGTAGCGACCTCCCCGATGAGTCTGAGGACTCCAGCGTTGAAATGCAACAGGGGGAGACTACGGCCGCGATGTATCTGTCTTTTTCTTCAAATATTCTCGCCAATAATCAGATTACCGATTATCTGGTGCGTGTTGTGCAACCCAAACTGGCAACAATTGGCGGAGTGCAACGTGCTCGGCTACTGGGTGATAGTACTTTTGCCATGCGAATATGGTTGAAACCCAAGGAAATGGCGGCACTGGAAGTGACCCCTGAAGATGTAGCGAATGCCCTGCGAGATAACAACATACTCTCTGCAGTGGGTGCTACCAAAGGCACACGGGTTGCCATGGAAATACGTGCTGACACCGACATTGCCCGGAAAATAGATTTTCGCCAGCTGGTGGTGCGGGCCAATGGTGATCAATTAGTACGTCTTGGAGATGTGTCGGAGATAGATCTCGGGGCTGAATCTTACGATAGTTCTGTGACTTTTAATGGACAGTCGGCAACATTTATTGCCATAGAGGTCGCGCCAAACGCAAATTCCCTGGAGGTTATTAAAGAGGTCAGGGATAAATTGGAGGGGGAAATATTTCCACAGCTGCCTGAAGGTATGTTGGGAGAAATACCTTATGACAGTACTGAATATATAGAGGACTCCATTGAGGAGGTGATTAAAACGATCGTTGAAGCGGTGTTGATCGTCATCGTAGTGATCTATCTCTTTCTTGGATCTCTGCGTAGCGTACTGATTCCGGCAATTGCGATTCCCCTATCATTGGTCGGCGCGCTTTTTTTAATGTTGTTAATGGGCTTTTCTATTAATCTGTTAACACTACTGAGTATGGTGTTGGCGATTGGTATTGTCGTCGATGATGCGATTATCGTTCTCGAAAATGTGCACCGCCATATTGAAGAAGGCCTGTCACCACAGGAAGCAGCCATTGTTGGTGCGCGTGAATTAGCTTGGCCAATTGTGGCCATGACAACCACTTTGATTGCCGTATATATTCCTATTGGTTTTCTTGGGGGGCTTACTGGCACGCTGTTTATTGAATTTGCTTTTTCGCTGGCAGGTGCGGTGCTTTTATCCGGTGTGGTCGCACTGACGCTGTCACCAATGATGGCCTCGAAGATTCTCAAACCTCGTGATGGCGGCGGCACCCGATTGGAAGTCTGGCTCGAACGACAGTTTGGCCGATTACAGAAAGGTTTTGAAAACAGATTACATAACACCCTGGATGAGCGAAGAGTCATTCTGATCTTTGGCTTGATTGTACTGGGGAGTTGTTACTTTCTTTTTATTACTTCTCCACAGGAATTGGAACCGACAGAGGATAGGGGGCTTGTGCTCACTATTTCTACGGCAGACGCTTATGCCACTCTGGATTATGTAGAACAGTACACTGGCGAGCTAAATGATATAGCCGAACGATACAGTGAAGTGGAAAATATCTTTTTGCTGAATGGTTCGGGAACATTTAGTAGTGGGGTGAATAATGCTACCGCGGGTTTTGTGTTGGGCCCATGGGAAAAGCGCGATAAAGATACGGAACAAATGCAGGAATTGATCAGTAAGGATGTGCAGCAGATTGCGGGATTAAAAGTTGCGGTAGTCGTGCCGCCGAGTTTACCGACTGCGGGGGGGCGTTTGCCGGTTGAATTTGTGATCGGTGCCACTGTACCGATGGAAAACCTGGCTTCTTTTGCCGATGAAATTATGTCCCGAGCCTTGGCAAGCAGGAAATTTATTTTCCTGGATTCGGATCTTAAGATCGACAAACCGAAAGTAGTGATTGAAATAGACCGGGATAAAGCGGCTACCATGGGGATAGAAATGGTGAACCTGAGTCGCGATTTGGGTGCCATGTTATCCGGAGCCTTTATCAATCGTTTTTCACTCGATAACCGCAGTTACAAGGTGATTCCTCAGGTGGAGCGAATTGACCGTCTTACCGCGGAACAGTTGGGCCAATACTATATTCGCGCACGTAATGGCAATCTCGTGCCCTTCAACACCCTGGTATCCCTAAGGAAAACTGTAGAGCCCCAGCAATTAAAGCGTTTTCAACAATTGAATGCGGTCACTATTTCAGGGGTACCCCGTCCTGGTGTCACACTGGGGGAGGCCCTTTCAATATTGGACAGTGCTGCCACAGAAGTACTGCCTCAAGAATACTCTGTGGATTACGCCGGGCAGTCTCGTCAATTCAAGACGGAGGGTACGGATCTGGTAGTGACTTTTTTCTTCGCGCTAGTTGTAATTTACCTGGTACTCGCCGCTCAATTTGAGTCCTGGCGCGATCCGCTGATTATGCTGGTCACTGTGCCAATGAGTGTGTGCGGGGCGATGATTTTTGTCAGCCTCGGCCTGACCACCTTAAATATCTATACTCAGGTGGGTTTAGTGACATTGATTGGCGTGATCTCCAAGCATGGAATTTTGATCGTGGAATTTGCCAACAAGTTGCAATTGGGGGGAATGGATAAGCGTACTGCCATTGAAGAGGCAACTTCGATCCGCCTGCGCCCAGTGTTAATGACCACTGCATCACTGGTACTGGCCATGGTTCCGCTATTAGTTGCCTCTGGGCCAGGCGGCGGGGCCCGTTTTGCTATGGGCCTTGTGGTCGCCACCGGCATGACCATTGGCACCTTGTTTACATTGTTTGTGGTACCAGCTATGTATTTATACCTGGGGCGGGACTACAGAGTAATGGGGGCTGCGATATCGGCCAAAGAGTGAGGGGGCATTTTTTATCTCGTGGGCTCAAGCGTCGAGAATAACTCCCGAGGAATTGCTGCGTCTGAATTCACTGGGAGTAACGCCTTCGTGCTTCTTGAAGAAACGAGTAAATACGGCGCGCTCAGCAAAATGCAGTTTTACCGCGATGCTTTCGACCGACTCACTGGTGGACAATAGGAGCCGTTTGGTCAGTGCCAGGGTGACACTGTCTTTGAGTTGCTGGAAGGTAACTCCCTGTTCACGCAGCCTCCGCTGCAGGGTCCGTCCGCTAGTGCGGAAATGGGCTGCGGCTTGCTTAATGGAAATCTCCTCCCTCAATAGCTGTGTTTCCAGCCAGGAGCGCAGGCTCGCAGCGAGATTGTAACTCGACAGGGTGCTGTGCAATACCGTTTTTAAGATATTGCGACTTTGACTGCGCAATAACTTGTGATAACTGGGAATCGGAAAATCTAGTGTCTGAGGTCCCAGAATAATTGAGTTTTCGTTGCTGTTAAATTCTACAGGGCACTGGAAAATCCGCGTGTAAATTGAGTCATCTTCAGGTTTGGATCTCAGCAGTTTAACACCGCGCACTTCTGCGAATTGGGGGTTTAGGGTGCGGAGTAATTCCACCGCCCGGGTCATCAACATTTCTGCGAGAAAATCATTGACAGGATCACTGAATAATTCCTGGCGCCAGTTCAGCATGAGTACTTCAGAATCCGCTTTTATCCGTGTTTCGAAGCGGAGAAGGGGGGCCAGGGTTTGCGACAGGACAATTTCTGCAGGTCGCAGAATCTCCCTTGGGCGTCGCAGTGACGGCTGTGCCTCAATAATGGTTTCCTCCAGCCACAAAATGATGGGGAAGCGGCTAAAGCTGAGGCCGGGTGAGGATACAGGGGAGAGGGTCACCAGGTTTTCAATCAAGGAATTGAATTCAGTGTAGCTAAGCCGCTCGCTCTCATCGGGATTCCAACTGAAGGCAAATGGCAGACTCTCAACCAGTGTCTCTGTGGGAATACCGAGTCTGGCGGCAGCGACTACAAAATAGGGGGCAAATATTTTGGGCACGCCGGCATGGCCGGACTTATTTTTCTTCTGGTCTCTCATGACTCTTTGCCGTCCGGGTGGCGTTGGCAGGATCATAGCAAAGGCGCCGCAAACAGCGAAAACAAAATTGTAGAATATGACGGGTCAGTCGCGTCAGGTGGCGTGCCTGATCATCCTCTGGCGCCATTAATCCTATTCGCTTCCCGGCCTCTGCGGATACCTTGCAAGGATTGTGACTTGTTGCGGAAATAAAATCGCTCAGACTCACTAGTCATAATTAAAGCTACTTATAAAACTATAAAGGATAATAACCATGACACTGTCTAGACGACTGGGCGCAGGCCTGTCTGTTTTTTTTGCTGCGATGATGGGAGCTTCTTCAGCGGCAGCGGAGAACTGCTATATCCTGGTCCACGGACACGGAGTCAAGGGGCACCAAGAAACTAGCGTAGGCAATGATGGGAGTTTAGTGCAGCCAGCACTGGACTATTGGAGTGAAACCTACTTTGACGAGTATAAAAACAGCAGCTTTATCGATCAGCTGGTAGCCATTGGCGGTAACTACGGTGTAGTCGGTTACGATTCAACCGACGAGGCGGAACTGCCCTACTGGCACAACCAAACCTCCGGGGAAATCGCCCGACAAATCATTGATATTCGCAGTGGAAAAGGGGACAGGTTCAAGCACAATAACCAGTGTTCCGCCGATGATACTTTTTGGGTTATTTCCCACAGTCAAGGCGCCGCACAGATGATGTACATTGCTGGTAATGCGGTGGAGGGATCCCCATACTATAACCGCGCTTACAACCAGTACGACACCAATACCAAAATACAGGAAGTAAAAAAGTGCTCAACCACCTGGTATGGCAGCACTAGCTGTAAAAAGGTGAACGAAGAAGTAAGGGTGGCCGAACTGAGCGAGAGTAATGCAGTTGAGGTTGACTTCGATACTGCCATCAATGGTGTAGCGGCAATTTTTACCACCGGCGGTGCAATTACCGGTACCGAGGGCGTCGACCGTATTTGTAACGGGAGCTGGTATGACGATGTGATCAATGACCTTTTCCTGGGGCGCGAGTGCTCTGCTGTGCGCTATATGCAGACTAATGACGTCTATACAGTGCGCAATTACGTTGGCACCAACCTGGGCGCACCGGTTTATACCATCGGTGGCTATTCTGCCTTCCCGGGGGTCGAGAGTGCTTCTTCGGCGTTACTAAATGGTGAAGATGACGGTTATATCAATCTTGCCTCCCAGATGAATTGCTCCGGTTCCGGTAAGCGCAGCCTCTGGTCCAATCTGAAGCAGTACGACACTTTCATGGGCATTGCCTACGGCAGTGCGATATTTTCCTGCGATAACGACCACAAGGGTACCGCGCGCTCCTACAACCTCGCCAGTATCCACGTTGACCATGATGCGCAACGCAATGGCGGTAATATATCCCCCGACTACGACGGTATACCCGGTGGCCTGGATTGTGGAGCGGGGAAAAATAGCGCCGGTCGTATCGCAGCCTGTACCCAGTAAATGCTTCTCGGGAGCGAGTCGATGTTCGCCAGTAACAACCGTAATATCAAGAAGCCTATAGCCATATTCACCAGTATCCTATTTATTGCTGCCGCAATTTTCTATTGGCAGGTGGCGGATAGTGGGGATCTCCCTACGACAGTTGTTGCCGAGGCAGAGGCCGCTGTCGAGTCCCCCCCCGTATGGCAGGATACCCCTCTGGTTGAGGTGGTTGAAAAGGAATTTGTGAAGGACGACTCTATTGAGGTGTGGGAGGAGATCCAGGCGCGGCCAGTAAAAACCGAACTGCACCAGTCCCTGCTCTCTGATCTGGCGAAATTCCACCGTTACCCGCCACAGAATCGCGCTATCAATAGCCTTTCCCAGGACCCTATCACCCAGACCCATGCGCCTGATCAGCGCACTACCCAGAGTGACAATGGCGATGCGTTGACGCTTTGGACACAAAAGAAGTTTTATTCATATGGTGAAAAGGTGCAGGTTTATGCCTTTCAGACCGATAGTGATGGAGTGAAAGTTCTGGCGGATCTCACAGCTCTGATGGTGATGGATGACCGGCAAGTGGTGGGAACTTTGACCTTTAACGACAATGATGGTGACCTAATTTACGAAGTGGAAATGGAGGCGGGCTCCTATGAAGGCCGGCCTCTGTCTGCCGGTATCTACAAGATTATTGTGGATACAGATATAGACGGCTTGCGTGATGCTGCCGCCTTTACCCTGTCTGAGGACACAGGGAATTACACAGGAAACTTACGTGACTCAGTAACCTCCGAGGGGGACCTGCTTGTAGAGGCAGAGGTGGAAATTCTTGAGCGGGGACGCTTTTATTTCCGCGCCTCTCTTTACAATGATGAGCAGACACCTATCGGTGTGCTCCAGTATGCTGCTGAACTGCCTGTAGGGCGTCATTGGATACCCTTCGAATTTTACGGTCTCATGATCCGTGATAAGGAACAGGATGGCCCCTACTTGGTGAAGCAGTTGAGTATCTCCAGGGTTACAGTGCCGAGAACTGAGAGACTCTTTCAGCCAGGGTATTACACCGAGCGCTATAATATTGAGCAGTTCAACGACACCCCCTACAGAGAACTAGATCTATAGCGGCGGTTAGCAGTTCTCACGGATGCTCTGCTGTTCCCGAGTAATGCGCTGCTGCCGTTCATCCTCTCCCAGCACGCGTTGATTGCCATTTTCGTCGACCTCGCGCACGCGCCCATGACTGGTCAGCGCCTTTAGGTTTTCCTGAGAATTCTGGCAGCGTTGGGCGCGGGCTGCAGCTTGTGCGCGGGCAGCCTGCTCTTCTTCTTTAGAAGGCTGCTGGGGCACGGGCTGGCGTATGGGTTGAGGTTCGACTGCGGGTTTGGTGGTCTGCTTCTTCGCTTCGGTGGCAGCCCGAGCTGCCTGTTGCTCCGCTTCCCACTGCTTAAAGCGCTCGGTTTTGGGTTTCTTGATCACCTCCACCTCGCTGCTATTGGGTGGCTGCTCGCCGAAGTGGACCACACCGTTCTCATCTACCCATTTATAGATGCCGTTGGCCTGTGCGGTGAGTGCCAGGCCGGAGATTAGCATTGCGAGCGCGACGCGCATTGGATTACCCCATCTTGTATTGTCTTTCCTTACACCGTGCATTGTACCGGTGTCTGGGGTTTTTCCTGCAACTCTCTTAACACTTTCATTCGCCTCTCTTGACAGCTGGGGCCCAATTGGCAAAATCGACTGTTTCCTCGGCAATGGTTGTCGCCGCACATCCGCGGTCAAGACGCCGGCTCCCGGGCGGATCATCCTTCCGCCGTTATTCTGTCGAGAGGCTCTCCCCACCCCTGGAGGCCTGCTAGCCTGCAATTCTGACACAGCTGTGTCGGCTTCGGGCTAGGTGTTTTTCTGTGCGCGATAAATTCATCCTAAAAATCGGCATACAAACACGCAACAGGCTGATAATTGTCACCAATTTCTTTTATAGTTGCGGTCTAGCATTCTCGTAAACCGCTTGAACGGTGGTTCTTTGGTGATGGCTATCCTACTAAACAGGAAAATTGAGGAGACTCAAGTGGAATTACTTTCCGGCGGCGATATGTTGGTTCGCGCGCTGCAGGATGAAGGGGTGGATCTGATTTTCGGCTACCCGGGCGGCTCGGCATTACATATCTATGATGCGATCTTTCGGCAGAAGTCGATAAAGCACATTCTGGTGCGCCACGAGCAGGGTGCGACTCATGCCGCAGATGGCTATGCCCGCTCTACTGGCAAAGTGGGGGTAGTGCTGGTGACTTCCGGTCCGGGTGCTACCAATGCCATAACCGGCATTGCCACCGCCTATATGGACTCAATTCCCATGGTGGTGATTTCGGGCCAGGTCCCCAGTGACAAAATCGGTGAGGATGCCTTCCAAGAAACCGATATGGTCGGTTGTTCGCGCCCGATTGTGAAGCACAGCTTTCTGGTCAAGAGTGCCGAAGATATTCCCGAAGTCATTAAAAAGGCCTTTTATATCGCCAGTACTGGCCGACCTGGACCGGTGGTCGTCGATGTGCCCAAGGATGTGACCAATCCAGCGGAGCGATTTCCCTACCGCTATCCGGAGAAACTGCGGATGCGCTCCTACACGCCAGCCGGTAAGGGCCATGGCGGGCAGATTCGCAAGGCGGTGGCTCTATTGTTGGCTGCACGTCGCCCGGTGATTTATGCCGGGGGTGGTGTGGTACAGGGGGAGGGCGCAGAGTTGCTTACCGAGTTGGCGCGCCGTTTGAACTTCCCAGTAACCAACA
Source organism: Microbulbifer epialgicus (assembly GCF_041447265.1). NCBI lineage: Bacteria > Pseudomonadati > Pseudomonadota > Gammaproteobacteria > Cellvibrionales > Microbulbiferaceae > Microbulbifer > Microbulbifer epialgicus. The sequence continues at coordinate 3,906 of NZ_JBGMEK010000009.1, read as the reverse complement.
CACTGATGGGGCTTGGCGCCTATCCTGGTAGTGACAAGCGTTTCCTCGGGATGCTCGGCATGCATGGCACCTTTGAAGCAAATACTGCCATGCACCATGCAGATGTAATTTTGGCGATAGGTGCACGTTTCGATGACCGAGTCACCAGTACGCCAAGCAAATTCTGTCCGGGTGCCAAGATTATTCATGTCGATGTGGACCCGGCCTCTATTTCCAAGACGATTGTTGCCGATATCCCCATCGTCGGTACTGTACAGTCAGTATTGTTGGAGATGCTGGATACCCTCAAGTCCAGCGAAGAGCAGCCGGATCAGTCTGCAATTGTGGATTGGTGGCGTCAGATCGATGATTGGCGCGAGCGTCACGGCCTCTATACGGCACCGCGCTACCAGACTGACGGTGCACTGATCATGCCACAGGAGGTAATCCGCGCCGTATATGACATCACCGAGGGGGATGCGTACGTAACCTCCGATGTAGGGCAGCATCAGATGTTTGCCGCCCAGTATTACCACTTTGACAAACCGCGTCGCTGGATCAACTCAGGGGGACTCGGCACCATGGGGTTCGGCCTTCCTGCTGCCCTGGGGGTAAAAATTGCGCATCCGGATAAAGAAGTGGTTTGTGTGACTGGCGAAGGCAGTATTCAGATGTGTATTCAGGAGCTGTCTACCGCAACCCAGTACCACCTGCCCGTGAAAATTCTGTGCCTCAATAACCAGGCGCTTGGCATGGTGAAACAGTGGCAGGAAATGCAATACGAAGGTCGCCTCTCCAATAGTGTGTACGAAGAGTCATTGCCAGACTTCGTCAAGCTTGCCGAGGCTTACGGGCATCTTGGGGTGAAAATTGAACGGCATGAAGACCTCCACCTGAAACTGCAGGAAGCCTTTGCCGAAAAAGATCGCACGGTATTTATCGATGTATATGTCGATCCTTCTGAGCACGTCTATCCGATGCAGGTAATGCCAAATGGCTCCATGCGGGATATGTGGCTGAGTAAAACCGAGCGGACTTAGGGGGCAGGGTGATGCGAAGAATTATTTCGGTATTGATGGAAAATGAACCCGGCGCATTGTCCCGAGTAGTGGGTCTCTTTTCCCAGCGCGGTTACAACATTGAAAGCCTTACGGTAGCGCCGACAGAGGATGCCACTCTGTCGCGCCTCACAATGGTAACCATTGGTGATGATCACAAAATTGAACAAATAACAAAAAACCTCAATAAGTTGATCGATGTTGTAAAGCTGGTGGATCTCACCGAAGGCTCTCATATAGAGCGGGAATTACTGCTGGTTAAAGTGCGTGCGAACGGTGCCCAACGAGATGAAGTTAAGCGAAGTGTGGATATATTTCGCGGCCAAATTGTAGATGTTACCAGCAGTATGTACACGGTGCAGGTCGCTGGTACTGGTGAAAAACTCGATGCATTTTTACAGGCATTGGGTGAGCACACCATTATGGAAGTCGTCCGCTCAGGAGTATCTGGGATCGCGCGCGGTGAAAAAGTTTTAAGTGTATAGAAAGCAGGAAATAGGAATTTAGCAATGCAAGTTTATTATGATAAAGATTGTGACCTCTCTTTAATTCGCGAAAAAAGTATTGCAATCATCGGCTATGGTTCCCAGGGCCATGCCCATGCCAATAATCTTAAAGACTCCGGTGTGGCCAATGTAGTTGTAGGCCTACGCGAAGGTTCTAGCTCCTGGAGCAAGGCTGAAGGTGCCGGTCTGCGCGTGGCTACTGTGGCGGATGCGGTTAAAGATGCGGATGTAGTCATGATTCTCGCGCCGGACGAGTACCAAGCCAATATTTACAAAGAGCAAGTGGCTTCAAACTTAAAGCCTGATGCTGCCCTCGCTTTTGCGCATGGTTTTAACGTGCACTTTGAACTGATTGAGCCACCGGCAGATATAGATGTGATTATGATTGCTCCTAAGGGGCCAGGCCATACTGTGCGCTCTACCTTCCTCGAAGGTGGTGGTGTTCCGACTCTGATTGCGGTTTATCAAGATGCCTCAGGCAAAGCCAAGGATCTCGCGCTCTCCTATGCCAGTGCAAATGGTGGTGGTCGCTCGGGAATCATTGAGACCAATTTCCGTGAGGAGACGGAAACGGATTTGTTTGGTGAGCAGGCGGTGCTATGTGGAGGTGTTTCTGCGTTGGTGGCTGCCGGCTTTGAAACGCTGGTGGAAGCGGGCTACGCACCGGAGATGGCCTATTTCGAATGTCTGCATGAACTCAAGTTGATCGTTGACCTGATGTACCAGGGCGGTATTGCTGACATGCGCTATTCTATTTCCAACACTGCCGAGTACGGTGATTATGTTACGGGACCTCGTATTGTTACCGACGAAACCAAGGCAGAAATGAAGCGGGTGTTAAAAGACATTCAGACTGGCAAGTTTGCTAAAGACTTTATGCTCGAATCCTTGGCGGGTCAGCCTCGACTCAAGGCTGAACGCCGCATTGGTGGCGAACATGAAATCGAACAGGTAGGTGCCAAGTTGCGCGCAATGATGCCCTGGATTAAAGCCAACAAGATTATCGACCGGACGGAAGGCAATAACTGATCGATACATCACAAAAAAACGGCGGGCATCCCCGCCGTTTTTTTTTGCCCTGTGCGCGCACTGGCCAATCGCGTACACTCGCTGGCTGCAAAATGCACTTACGGAGAATCTATGAGCCTTGAAGGGGATGAAAAGAAGCCCGCGGACTCAATAAATACGGCTGGCGAGGAAATTCGTTTGCCGGTTGATGAGCATATCGAGGAAGAGGTTGCGGCAAATGGTAAAAAGGTGCGCGCCCGTGGCGTATACCTATTACCCAACCTGATCACCACCGGAGCTCTTTTCAGTGGCTTTTATGCCATAGTCGCTGGTATGGGCGGCAATTTTGAAGCCGCGGCTATCGCTATTTTTGTTGCTATGGTGCTCGATGGCCTGGATGGGCGGGTGGCGAGACTGACCGATACCCAAAGCGCATTCGGTGTGCAGTACGACTCTTTGTCGGACATGGTGTCCTTTGGTTTGGCGCCTGCGCTTGTGGCTTTTAGTTGGGCATTGAAGACTCTTGGTAAATTTGGCTGGGCCATTGCTTTTTTATATGCGGCTTGCGCCGCCCTGCGTCTGGCCCGATTCAATACTCAGGTGGATAGCGTCGATAAAGGCGTGTTTATCGGCCTTGCCAGCCCCACCGCTGCGGCGATAGTGGCCAGCATGGTTTGGTCTGGTCACGATGCCGAAGTTGGGCCTGTACTGGCATTTATTGCGGCGCTGGTGACTGCGGCCGCGGGCTTGTTGATGGTATCCAACTTCCGCTATGCGAGCTTTAAAGGACTGGATTTCAAGGGCAGAGTGCCTTTCGTCATGATGTTGGCGGTGATACTGATCTTTAGCTTGGTGACCATTGATCCCGCTGGAGTTCTGCTGACCCTGGCTGTGATATATACCTTGTCTGGGCCGGCGATGTGGCTGTGGGGCCGCCTCCATCCGAAGCCTGCAAGTTGCGCAGCAGCAAGTGACAGTGCAGAAGCGAAGGATGAGAAACACCACTAGTCTTTAACAATCCCGTTTGGACCCTGCCTTTGGCAACCCTACTCTAGTTATGCGGGAGTGCGAACTTAAACGGAGTTGTGATCGTCGGGAGGTCGGATGCGGCCTCATTACTCCCCTCAAAATAAGAGGGCTGTGCAACAGCTGAAAAAAGTCTTGCATAGAAGCACAGTAGCCCGTATAGTTCGCGCCCTCGCTGCTTGAGACAGCAGTGAGGGGTTAGCTCCAAGTAATTGATTTTCTTAAGAAAATTTCTTCAAAAAGAGCTTGCCAAGCACGGAGAGGCCGCTATAATGCACGCCACTTCAAGCAGGGTCGGAAATGACCTTGCCGGGATTCGGAAAGCTCAC